>JBGPAW010000125.1:0-9227 GCA_041480905.1 Phycisphaerae bacterium | reverse complement strand
GCCGCCTCCCGTCGCGTGCCGAACAGGACCGGGTGCCGGAAATCGAATTCCTGGCGTAGCCCGGCGTAGAATCGCCGGTCGCACCGTCCATGACGAAGTCCCTCAAGAAAGCGGATGAACTCCGGCTCGTCCTGGCGGTAGACTCGCGTGAGTTCCACCACTTTGAAGTCCGTGAAGCCCACGCTCCGGAACGCGAAGTTCGGCTCCCCGTCGTCGTCCTCGCTAATCGGCGGCAACTGGAAGAAGTCACCGACCGCGAGAATGCCCATGCCGGGGGAGACCCGCTTCATCAGGCAATCAAAGGTGCGGCTGTCGGTCATGCTGATTTCGTCGACGATCAGCACGTCGGTGTCGTGCAGGAGCTGCCGCCCCCTTTCGCAGCGTGCGGGGGTATCGTCGTCGTAACTCAGCGGCAGTCGGGCCGCGGAATGCAGGGTGGACGGGCCTCGGATCCAGGGAGACTCGGAGCCGGACACCTCGTCGAAGAGAAGCGTCGCGGCGATGCCGGTACTGGCCGTGATGGTTACCATGCGTTCTTCGCGGGCGAGCGAAGCCACCAAGCGTTTGACGAAATAGGTCTTCCCGACGCCAGCCGCGCCCGTCAGGAAGACGTGGCCGCCGTCGAGCAGATGGCGTTTGACGTCGTTGAGCAGTTTCGGATCGCCGCTATCCACGTCGGGCTCCTCGTTGCCGGTGCTCTCCAACACGGTATCACGGGATGCGATGGTGCCGGGCGCTCGCCGTTCCCGCAGCCGCCACCGTCTGGCCGCCCGTTCTCACCACGGGAAGAACACGTAATACCCTGTTGCGAAGGTGGTTACAACAATTGTTCTCACCGTTCCCGGTCTTCCACCGCTCAACACACACACCTCTTTGTCCTTCATGTCAGTGTGTGGGGAGGTGGGAGTAATGTCCCACTAAACATGTATTCCAGATCGAGAACAATGAGAACATCGAGTACAACCTCTCTTATCCACCCTTGTGACAGATAGTTACGCGTTCCCAGCGTCGTTCCCAACGGGCCGTGTCTACGGGTACAACCCCCGCCTCATGCAATCGCCGGTCGATTCACGGCCGGGGGCGATTCGCCCCGAACAACGGAACGAAAGAGTCTCGCTGCCCGATGACTCGTCGCCGTCTCATCCGCGACGGCGTCGCATATCCGCGCCACCCGGACTGCGTGAGTAGACCGCGGCGGATCCCGAGCACACGGGGTGCGGGAGCGGGCCAGTTCGCCCGGAGGCAGGCCCATCAACAAGGGACCTCGCCCCCCACGAGCTTGATCCGCTGTCGGGTTTCGACAAACGGCTGCACAAGGGCCCGGACCCCGCCCGGATCTTTCTGCCGGTCCTCCCAAACACGGACCAGGGCAAATCGATCGAACCGCGACACGTGCTGCCATGCCGGGCTCGCTCGCAGAGTACGGTCGAGCCGTGCATAACCGTTCGGGTTATCAGCCTTGGTCGGGAAGCCCACAGACGATTGGACAATGGCCCGCACGGTCCCGATGCGATCGGCCAGTTGCGTTAGCCCCCGTGCCTGGGCCTCCGCCAACAAACCGTTCTCCAACTTGGCACGCTCCGTCTCCAGCACGCGTTTAACCCTGTTGACTTCATTCAAATGCTGCTGGATGGTGACCAACTGATCAAGAAGCGAAAAGACCACCTCGTCCTCCCGGGGCAAGCCGGGGGATCGAAACGACCCCGTCTCTGCTGAAGCCGGAGCAAACGTGACGGTGGGCGGAAGGCTCTCCGTCACAAACAGGTCATCGGCGTCATCCTCCATCCCGTCGTGAATTAGTTGAAGCAGTGAAAAGCCCATCTTGTGTGACCTCCAATTTATGCAAGTGACTCATTGCACTCCGTCGAAAGCTGCTCGCGTGATAACGTAAGCCCAAGGAATCGCGTCCTTGAGGCGGATTCGCTTTTTGAGCCGGTCTGGATCCGTGATGAGCCATCCACGGTCTCGCCAAGCTCTCGCGGTGGCGTCCATTTGGTGGCCCCCTTCGTCCAGAATCTGTTTCAACTTGTGGGGCAAGATCGCGATTCGATCCCAGGCCGGATCCTTCTCCCACCGGCCTGCCCACCCCGCACTTGGCGGATGTGTCGACGTGTTCCGGCCGTCGAATTCGGATTCGTGCCCCACCGCCCAGCTCTGGACGAGCCGCATGGCCGCCGCCGCCTGGTCCACCTGCTCCGCGGCCGCCCCCAGGTTCCCCCAAACGGTGTCCAACAACGGGACCGGATCCCACGGTAGGTCGAGAACCCGGTGGGCGATCCTCGCCGCTAGGTCGAGTACGGCGAAATACTCCGCATAGCGGCCGAGCACGGCGTTCGTACCCGCCTTCGCCTGGTACTTCGCGAGGATCTTCCGCCGGAACCAGTGCTTCAGAACCGGCCAACTCCCACGGCGGTCGAGCAGGTAGCGGACGACCGCCGGACCGGCGTGACCGAAATTCGCCCGCACGGCTTGGTTCAGCTGGACCACGAGTTTCCCTGTGTCGGCATCCGCCTTCTCGAACGGCGGGCCCCACAAGGTAATCACCCGGGCGTGAGCCCCGCCCTCCCGTGCGTAGCCGACGACCGGCTCTTCGCCCGATGAAATCATGACCGTGTAGAACGTCAGCGTCTCGCGAGTCCCTTTGACGCTGCCGCGTCCGCGTCCCTGACCGGAGGCTACGCGGTAAATCACGGCCTCCACTGCCGACGAGTCCTTAACCTTGCGAGTATCGTCGATCACGAATGGCAAAGACGACAACACGCACGCCGTCCGCTCAACAAAGACCGGCGTCGCGTCCCAGGTCAACAGGAACGCCCCGGGGCGACGCTCGTCAGGATCGCCCCAGGCAGATGCCGCAAGCCTTAACGACGTTGTCTTGCCGATAGTTGAGGGGCCGCACAAGTTGACCACGAAATTGACGACGTCCAAAACCACAAGCAGCGGAGCCGCGAACGCGGCGTAAAGGGCCAGCATGACACGGGGGTAATTCGCCGCCAACGCGATGGCCTGTTTCCAGACGTCGAGACTTCCCTCGGCCCGCAGACCCTTGGCCCGTTGGCCGTCGCCCACATCCTCGCCACAGAAGGTGACAACGGCACTCTGTGGGCCCACTGGAACACCGCCGTGATTGGCTTCGTCTGGCCGAAGGTAGGTTCCGCCCCATAGAAAACCGTCAGCCACCCATCCCATCTGCGAGCTCACGCGATCGAGTGGCAGGGTGGCCATATTCGCCGCTTCGAAATCGGCCAGATACTGGACGGCATCAGGAGCGTTATTCGAAGTGATAGGCAGGCCGTAATCGGCGAGTTCGATTATCTGACGGGCGACGCTTGCAACACTACGCTTCGCGACTACCTTCCTCCAGGCTCCGTCGCGAACAAACCCGAGTTCGACCCGTTCCAAGCCGGACTGGATGTCCAGGAGGCGTCGCGTGATCACGACGGGCGTCGCTAGGACCTGCTTGCGAATCGGCCCCTCATCTTCGAGGTTCAGCCGGGCGACCCCGAACCGGTCAACCGTCCAACCGGCGGGGACAATCGTGCCGTCCGGTACAGGTGCGTCGGGCAGCTCGTCGGCTACGCGAGAGGCCCGGGTGTCGTCATGAGCCTGTTGGCGGGCCTCGGTCTGCAGCCGCTTTCGCTCATCGCGGTTCTGTTTGATCCGCGATCCGACGACACGGTCGATTCGCTGGACGTCGGCCGCCTTGACGCCTGAGTCGCGAAGCTTCGCGATGCCCCTCTCGAATGCCGCAAGGTCGTGCTCTCGGAGATGAGCAAGGAGACCGACAGATTCGCTCTCCAGTGCCTTCGCGAGGAGGTTTCCCTTCTTTTCGGCGAGCAGGCGATCGATCAGGGCTCTCGCGGCTTCGAGCTTCGTAGCGTCCCGGTCAGATTCTCTGCTGCTGGACCTCGGACTGTAACCATCTTTACAATTCGCGATGGCAAAATCGACCGTCATGGCACCGTACGTGCGGACACCGTCGTGGATTTCAACCCATTTCTCACGCATCCGTCCCGAATGTCGAAACAGCCGGTCAATTCGTGTAGCGTCTTTATTAGTCCAAAACGCGAGCATGGAACACAGAGCGGCGTCGGCCTCGCTGGCCGATGGGTAGTTACAATCGTCTCCTCGCCAGAGGGCAGAGAATTTCTCGCCGTTTTCGGCAGTCCGTGCCGCGTACAGCAACCGGTGGTCCTCCGACGTGAGCGGTGCCGCTTTCGGTGCTGCGGCACTTGTCGAGTGGTGCGACTGGCCCTCGTGCTGCCCGGGAGGGACACGCTTCGGGAGCCGCCCCAGCCACGCGGGCGGCAACTCGGCAAGTGTGATCTCGCCGGGTGCTTGACCGGGTGCCCATTCGTATCGCCCGCCACAGGCGTGGCTCGAAGGCGGGGAGATCACCTGAGCCCCGTCGGCACGCACATCCACACCCCGTCCCAAGCCGTGCGGGGCTGAAATGATGTCGCCGTTGATTGGAGGCCGCTTGAAATAGAGATGCTGGCCGCCGCCCCCTGTTAGGCACTTGACTGTTGGCGGCAAGGTCCCGAGTTCGGCTTGGAGTTCTTCGAGCGTCGTGAAGCCGCCATTCTTCGCGTCGATGTCAATGACGAGCAGGCCGCTGGCGCGGCCGGTTGCAACTCCCACATTGGCGGTGAGGTCTCGCGCCCACCACTCCTGAATTGCGGCTGGGTCGGTCGTCGCGTCCTTGTAGCCGTGCTCGGTTCGAGGGTGCTTCCCAGGAGTGCGGCATTCGGGACCCCTGCCACACGTACACCTGCCGTCCACGCTGCCGTGATTCGGCACGACTGGCCAGCCTCGTGCCGCATACGCGAGGGCGGCATCCAAGAGCGGATTTGGCTTGTTGAGAACGGAGGGCCCCGGTTCGGTCCACGGAATCTCGACGGGATTGGCGTGCGTGTCCCGGGGCTCTTCGGGCACCGGCGACCTCGGCGGGACGGTCTCTTCCGGCGTCGAATTGCTCTTGCTGACCTGGGGGGAGTCCTTGCGCGAATCATCCGGCGAGCATATACTTCCGGTGGTCACCATCGTCCTAACCCTCTTGGTGGCCTCTCTCGCTGCCGACTTGCACTCGGCGGCGAGGATCGCAACGGGCGGCCCCGAACCAACCAATCGGACGCCGCGGATTGGAGCCCATCAGCCTGTCGCGAAGCTAGCTCCGCGGTCGTCTCGACTCTACCGAGGCGTCGATGGTTTAGTAAATGTCCACGACGTTGACAGTTTGGACATCGCCGCGGATGGGGATCGGGGGAAGGGGAGGGCTAGGGTTGATGCAGGATATAGCCGCCGGTCTGCCCTGCCTGGATGTGTTGATCGAGGAAGCTGAACGCCGGTTTCTGCACGAGGCGGCTTTTCACCTTGGCGGGTTGCGGAATATCGGCGTTGAGGAGGTCCTCCCGGGTGACGCCTCGGTCCCCTGCTTGCAACAAGAGCCCCAAAAGCCGAGACTCCATAACCGTCAGCGGCGTCTCGATTCGCTCACCGTTAAGAACAACGTGGCGACCCTGAAGTGCGATGCCGCGTGGCAGAAGACTACGTAAGCGACCAATCGCGTCGATGAGTTGCTCGACGACGGTCCGGGCTCGGTACATCTGGATGTAGTTCGTCCAAACCCGCTGGGCCTTTTTCACTACCGAGGATAGGTCCGCCGCCCGACGGCCAGGTCTCGGCCGTATGATCCGGCAGGGATGTTCAGCCTGACCTTGAGCTACGATAATGAGCAGTTGCAGCCAGAACTGCTGGCGTTGCGGCTTCACCGAAGTGTAAGGCTTTAGGACGAACGCCGCCTTTGCCGGACGGGGAAACGACCAAAGAGTGGTCCAGTAGCTCTGCAACTCCGCGACCAAGGCACCGGAAGGCGACCGAAGAAGTTGCCCGAGGACCTCAGCGATTTCCGGAAGCCCCGGGATGTCTGTTGCGAGGGGGTCGAGTTCGGCCTTCGCTGCCTTGAGTTTGCGAATCGCCTTGAGGAGTGCATCCCGGCCGTTCATTAGCTCAACACCTGCTCACCACGCACGTGGGCGTGCTGTGCCACTGGAGCCCATCGCACCGATCTGGGGCAGTACGGCAACGCGTACCATGAAACGAGGTATTCTGCCCTGAATCCAGCTCTGCGCTAAGCTCGTCCCCGAGGAATGTATGGCCCTCCGGGCGGCGATCGGCGGGGCACGCGGGGACCCCGTGATGCGGCCCGCCGAACTGCAGCGTGTGGACGGGTTCTCCCGCAACGTAATCAGCGACCCGTGCCGAACGCTCCTCGGGAGTACCAACTAACGCCGGAAGTTGCCCAGGTTGTACGCCGGGGCGAAGAGCGGTAACCGCACCTGGTTATCCTTGAAGTCATGGCAAGACCACCGGGCCCGCTTCGCTGTGTACTGGTCTTCCTTAGGTCCACTGCTCCGCGGTGCCACGCTCGTTGTAGAACTTCACCACCCTCCTTGACCCCCTCGTAACGTTGGTCACGATGAACCCGACACCCGGGGACCGCTCGTCTTCGTGCCACTCGACCCTGGCCACACCGCGGCGAGAACGGTCGCACGTTTGGGCTTGATACGCGAAGCTCTCGTAGAGCACCTTCAGCTTTCCTGCGTAGCCTCCGTTACTTTGTGTTCTGCAAACTCGAACCCCGCCAGCGAGGCGGGGGTTGTCGTTCACCACGACCGCCCCCGCCGCCGGGGACGGTCCCTTTTCAACCCGAAAGGAGCGTCTCCATGTCCGCGATTCCAAAACCCGTTCTTCGAACCTCGGTCCGGTCGGCCGATTCGCCGGATACTGCTAACGCGACGTTTTTGAGGTTTCTGCCCGCCATCAAAACGCACGCGTCGATTCAGTTCCGAAATTTCCGTGAAGCCGACAAGGAGGAAGCGATTTCCGAAGCGGTCGCTGCGGCGTTCTTAAACTTTAAGTCTGCCGTTTAGAACCGCAAGACACACCAATTGACGGCGTCCACCCTGGCCACGTTCGCCGTGCTGCACGCCAAGAGCGGGCGGCACGTGGGCGGCCCGTGGGACTCGAAGTCCGACGCGATGAGCCGCGTCGCCCAGCGTCGCCACGGCTTCCGGGTCGTCAGACTTCCTCTGCCGCGAAGCTCCGACTACGACTGCGTACGGGCCCCCGATGTGAGCGTGTGGCGAGATCACCTCCTGCACGATCGGCGTACGCCCGTGTTGGACCAGGTCGGCTTCCGCGTCGACTTTTCGGCGTTCATGGCCCGGCAAAGCGACCGGTCGCGGCAAGCCGTTGCCCTCCTGGCCGCAGGTCACCGCCGCTGCGAGGTGGCCGACCGGCTCGGAGTCACCCGCCCCGCGATCACGCAGCGGCTGGCGCGGCTGGAACGCGAATGGGTATCCTTCACAACGGACCGGTCCGATCCTTCTCGGCCGCGATCTGATCAGCAGGCTTGCAATGCTCTCAGCCGGAGCGAGGACGCGCTACGGCCACGGACATCCCGTAAGCGGGACCTTCCGCCGGGCCACGACACGGATCGGTCGACCATCAGCCGCCGGACGGCTCCGTGCTGCGTCGCGGGACCTCGGCGGCGGAAGCAGGGCAACGCCACTGCCGACGTCGGCCATCCCATCGGTGACCTCCGCGGATGTCCCGTCGCCCGATTCTCCGAAGGGGGAAGGGACGAACACCTCGGGGTCGGCCACGCCGTACAGGTACCAGTTCAGGTATCGTTCCCACCGCCGCTCATTCTCCACCCGAGCCCAATACACGGAGTGCGGCACGGGGATGAGCGAATCTTCGGACACGGGACAAGTCGGACCGGCGAGGAAACAAACCACCGGCTCTGCACCGCCGAGCAGAACCCGACCCAGGCCAAAAAAGGGCGAGCGGACGAAGTCGCCGTTGTAAAACATGGCTGAACCCCTTGAGCGACTGAGGCTGCCCATGAATTATGGTCCGCGCGTTCGAGACGCGCAAGTCCGATGCCGTGTGTTGCGGAGTCCCTCGGGGAAGGGGATCCAGCCCGGATTAGCGTCCACCCAGACGGCAAGTCTACGCCGGGACACAACCCGCCATGCTTAATTTCGCTGGATTCTGTCGCCATAATGCAGGGGAGGGTTAGCCCTCGGGAATCCTGATTCGCCATCGCGAGATCCGCCCCTGGGATACACCTCGCTGCCGCGCACCGTCGTCTTACTGGACCCACTCTCGAAGTTGCGCGATCCGGCGACGTGCCTCAGCCCGCGCGGCGGTGATGACTTCCGCGAGTTGGTCGACGCCCATCCCCTTCAGCCCGAAGCGGGTCGCGATGCCCTTCGGGCGGCCGATAGGCTTGGCCGCTACTCCCTGGGTTCGCTTGGCCATCCCGGTCTTTTTGCTCTTCTTGGCTTTGCTCCGCCTGGCCGCCGCCTTCTGCTGCGGAGAGGCGTGGATGGTGCTCGTGTGGCGGCCCAAGTGGGCGGCCATCGAAAAGGACTTGTCGCACTTCGAACACTTGAAACTCTTCTTCGCCATGGCGTTTCTCCTAGGGATTGGCGAGTTCCCGGCTGTTACCCCTTGCTCTCGACCGCGCCGACGAAGAGCAGCCTAACGGCGTGTTGCCCGCAGCACGACCGGGCGGCCCGAACGGGCAGCGACCCCTTCAGTGTTGCTGAGTCCTGAGATCACCCGACCCTTCTGATGGAGAGTCCCCTATGCACAACGACCCATTCCGCGCGCAGCTCACCGATTACATTCTGTCCGGCCATGCGTACCTGCACTGCCCGACGACGGAGAAGACCCGCTTCCTGGCCGAACTGAAGGCCCTCGCCGAGGGCCTGCCCGATGGCGGTCGCCAGATATTCGTCTGGAGCCAAGCCGCGGGCTGGCGAGACGGCGAGGGCAACGTGCCCGCGCTGCCGTCACCTGCTCAAACTGGACAGCCCGATCCGCAAAGAGCCCCCCAGGAGATGCTGGATCTGCCGGAGAACAGCCTGTTTGTGCTCAAGGATTTCGGGTGCTACACCGCCCACAAAACGTACAGCTACGCCGACGTCGTCGTCGCCTGGCTGTGCGAAATCCGCGACGTGCTGGCCCACACCGGCCGCACGGTCGTTTTCCTTGGCCCCGAGTTCGACATACCCCCCGCGCTCGCCAACGACGTCACCACCATCGAGTTCCCCTTGCCCGACGATCCGGCCATCGCCGAGTCCGTCCGGTTCGTCATGGACGGGCACAAGTTTGACAAGGCCGTTCTGCCCGCCATCGTCTCGGCGTGCCGCGGT
>JBGPAW010000124.1:0-9248 GCA_041480905.1 Phycisphaerae bacterium | reverse complement strand
CGGTCTTGGGGTTGGGCATCTTGATCTGCATCAGACACAGGCGGCATGAAGCCACCACGCTCAAGCCCGGGTGGTAGCAATAGTGCGGCACCTGCAGGCCGGCCTCCAGCGCCGCCTGAAGCACGTTGATGCCGTCAGGGCATTCGATCGCCACGCCGTCGATGGTGATCTTGACCATAAGGGGCTACCAGATTTCAGCTATCCGTTCCGCCCCTTCGTCTCTTTGAAATCGAGACCGGCGGCCCCGCGGTCCAGGGCGAAACATCGCCCATCAACGTCATCTGCAAAGGATAAAGCTCCCGGCTGAGCGGGTTCAGCGCCAGTTCCATGGCCTCCAACGTCGTAGCCCCCAACAAGGCATGGTCGCCTTTTTCCCCGAAGATCACCGGCGCGACTCCCTGGTGACTTTTGTACACGAAGAACGCACCGCCCACGGCCCGCTCGACCGTTTCCCCATTAGCCAGGATGAATGCGGTCTTCTTAAAAGGTCGGATGCCCAGGGCCCGCAGCAGATCGCCCGGAACCAGCGAGTGTACTGCTCCCGAGTCGATCAGAAAATCCAGCTCGCGCTCCCTCTTCGACGCGGCGTCCTTCTTGATCGTCAGCCGCAATCGTGTCAGACCCATGGTTCTTTCCTTCGCGAAATCGTCCGCCGAATCCCGCGCTGCCCTGCCGCTAGTTCACCACCGCCAGAGCCGGTCCGACCGCGTCGGGTTTCTGCCGGCGAATGTGCTCCTCGAGCTCGGCGCGGAACTTGGTCACGAAGGTGAGATCCTTCTTCTCTTGCGGTATACGCAGCTTCTTCAGCAACTCCTCGGCAACCCAATGATCCTAGCGGGGGCCTGGCGGGTGTAAAGGGGGGAAGACCCGGCGCGGGCGGGGAAACGTGTGAACCGGGGGGCGCGGCAGCAGTTGACGGCGGGATTACGTTTTGAGGGCGGCGAGCGCCGTCTTGAAGATGGTCAGCCCGTCCGGTTCTCGGTCAGCTCGGCGGCGGGTCCACAGAGGATGCTGCGTCGGGTTAACGAAGCGCTCGGGGTGCGGCATCAGGCCGAGAATCTGACCGGTGGGGTCGGTCAGGCCGGCGATGTCGGCGACGCTGCCGTTGGGGTTATCGGGATAGGTGCATGGGTGATCGTCAGGCGCGGCGTAGCGGAGAGCGACGTGCCCGTGGTCGAAGACGCTCTGTAGCGCGGCGTCATCGCGGCAGACGAGGCGCCCTTCGGCATGGGCGACGGGCAACTCCAAAGTCATGTCCGGCGGCAGGAAGCGGCAAGGTGTGCGGCCGGTGCGCAGGCGGACCCAGCGGGCCTCAAAGCGACCGGAGCTGTTGAACGCCAGAGTCACCACCCGCTCGCCCCGCTGGGGGTCGGGCAGCCACCCGGCTTTGACCAGCACCTGGAAGCCGTTGCAAATGCCCAGGACCAGCTTGCCGTCGTCGACGAACCGGTGCAGTTCGTCACCGATACCTTGCGTCAATTGGGCGGCGAGGATGGTCCCGGCAGCGAGGTCGTCGCCATAGCTGAACCCGCCGGGGATGGTGAGCACCTGAAACGATCGCAAGAGGGCCGGTTGGGCGATGAGCCGCCTGACGTGAACCGTTTCGGTTTCCGCTCCGGCCAAGCGCCAGGCATGCGCGGTCTCGACCTCGCAGTTGGTCCCGGCGGCACGAAGAATCAAAACGCGGACGGACACGGTCAGGTCCCACCTCCCATCCGGCGGGTGAGGGGTTTGCGCCAGGCCTCCGCCAAGGTCGCCACGTCCAGATCTATGAGCGGCTGCCCGGCGGAGGTTATGACCAAGCTCGGCGTTTCGGAAACCTCCCCGAGGCGTACGCCGCCGGTGCGGCGGACCTGTTCGCTCGACGCGCACTCCAACACGTACCCCGTGGGATACTCTTCAAACAACTTGGCTGTCGGATCGTCGCCGAAAGCGGCGTCGAGATCGAGCCGTGCGCCCAGGCCGCCGGCGATGCACATCTCCGCCAGGGCGACGGCCAACCCGCCGTCGCTCACGTCGTGTGCGGACAGAACCTCGCCGCCACGAATCTCCTTGGAGACCACGGTGTGCGTCCGGGCGGCCTGCTCCAGTCCCATCTCATCGACGGGACAGGCGACCAGGGCGAGCGGACGGCCCGGCCGCTTGAGGTCCATGGTCACACAGCGGCGCACGTCCTCGATCACGCCGACCGCGCTGATCAGCAGGGTGCCCGGAATGGCGAGGCGCTGCGGCAATCCCAGGCGTCGGGCCTCCTCGGGGTCCTGTGAATACTGGTTGTTGAGTGAATCCTTGCCCGAGATGTACGGGAGTCCATAGGTGAGGGCGGCGTCATGCGCGCCCCGGCACGCCCGGACCAACGCGCCCAGCGCTTCGGGCGTTTCGCACCCGTCCCAGCAGAAGTTGTCCAGAATGGCCGTGTGCTGCGGATCGGCCCCGACACAGATCACGTTGCGCAGGGCTTCGTCCACCGCACAGACGGCCATCCAGTACGGGTCCCCGTCGGAGAGGTGGGGGCACAGCCCGCACCCGACGGCGATCCCGCGCCAGCGGTCGAGCAGCGGGCGCAGCACCACGGCATCGCCCGGCCCGTCGCCGGGTCCGCAGAGGGGCTTAAGCACGCTGCCGCCTTGCACCTCGTGATCGTACTGCCGAATGATCCACTCTTTGGAGGCAACGTTGTATGTACCCAGGCGTTCGAGCAGCTCACGGGTTAGATCATCGTACGCAGAGGCACACGATTGATCCGAGCCCGGAGCGCCAGCGACGGGTTCTTCGACCCCGCGCCGGCGCTTGGGGATCGGAGGAGTTGGAGGCGCCGTCCAGGTCGCCTCGCGCGTGGTCCGGGGAAGACCCTCGTGCAGGAAGGTCATGTCCAGATCGCCGACGACCATGCCCTGATAACGCACCTCCAGGCGACGGTTGCTCGTGAAGGTGCCGATCACGGAGGCTTCCACCTCCTCCGCCGCGCAGATGGCCAGCAAGGCCTCAAGCCGCTCCGGCGGGACGGCCAGCACCATCCGTTCCTGGGCCTCCGAAATCCAAATCTCGTCGTAGCCCAAGCCGGAGTACTTCAGCGGCACACGGTCCAGCTCGACGACCGCGCCGAGCGTGGCGCCCATCTCGCCGACCGCGCTGCTCAGGCCGCCCGCTCCGCAGTCGGTGACGGTGCTGTACAGGCAGCCGGACGGATGGTCTCGCGCCTGCAGCAGGGCTTCGAGCACTTTTTTCTGCTCGATGGCGTTGCCGATCTGCACGGCGTGAGAGAACTCGTCGGCGTGGTCCTCGGTCAGTTCAGCGGACGAAAAGGTGGCCCCGTGGATGCCGTCGCGGCCGGTCCGCCCACCGAGCAGGACGATGCGGTCGCCCGGCTGGGCCCCTTTGCCGATGCGGTCGCGCGGAATCAAGCCGAGGCAGCCGCAGAACACCAGCGGATTGGCCAGGTAGCGCTCGTCGAAATACACCGCCCCGTTGAGGGTGGGAATGCCCATGCGATTGCCGTAGTCGCGGACGCCGGCCACCACGCCCTTGAGCACGCGGGCCGGGTGGAGCACGCCGCGCGGCAACCGCTCGCGGGGGAAATCCGGCGAAGCGACGCAAAAGACGTCGGTGGAGGCGATCGGTTTGGCCCCCAGCCCGCAACCCATGACGTCGCGGATGCAGCCGCCGATGCCGGTCGCCGCACCGCCGTAGGGTTCGATGGCCGACGGATGGTTGTGCGTCTCGACCTTGAAGGCGATGGCGTACTGGTCATCGAAGGCGATCACGCCGGCGTTGTCCTCGAACACGGAGAGGCACCAAGCGCGGTTCAACTCGCGTGTGGCGCGAACGATCGTGGACTTCAGCAGATTGTCGAAACGCACTGCGATGGTCCCCGCGCGTCCGAAGTCGTCGCCGCGATAGAGGACCGCGCTCTTGAGCGTCTTGTGCACGCAGTGCTCGGACCAGGTCTGGGCCAGGGTCTCGAGTTCCAGGTCCGTGGGATCGCGGTCGAGGCCGCGGAAGTGATCGCGGATCGCCTCCAACTCCGCGCGGGAGAGGAACAGGTGGGCCCGGCGCGAGAGATGCTCCAGCCCCGGTCCGTCCAGCCCGCGCAACTTCACGGTGCGCAGCTCGAAAGGCCGCCGCGGCGCCGCGGGTGGCGTGACCGGCCGCCGGTCACAGCGACCGAACCCGCGGAGGTAAACCGTCTCGATACAGTCGTTGGCCAACACGCCGCCGGCGATCTGTTCCAGTTCGTCCGCGTTGCGGACCCCCTCGATCGTGTAGCGCCAGGCCGTCCGCACCGCCTCCACCCGCTTCGCTTCCGCTCCGCCGGCGGCGCTGATCCGTTTACGGATCGCTTGTCGGGCGCTGAGCGCCACCGGGTCCATGACTCCCGGTTGATAATGGACTTCGATGACCGTGGTCGCAGGAGCATCGGCTGCCGTGTCCCCCAAATCCGGTCGATCCGGAACACAAAGGGAGGTCTCCGACACCGGATCGCACAGCAAGGCCCGGGCGATCTCTTCAACGGCTTCCCGGTCGAGGTCGCCCTGTAGAAAATAGAGCCGGCAGGATCGAACCGCGCGGACATGGGCGAAGCCCAAGCGGTGGATGTCGCCGAGCGCTTCGCGCCCGCGGGCATCGAGCGGCGCCGACCGGGGGGTGATCTCCACCCGCCAGATACGCTGTTCGCCGTGAGGCGGAATGGTGGGGTTCCTCCATGAGCTATCCGCCATCAGCCTGAAAACTCACGCGGCGGCACACCTTCCGTTCCACCGTGCGGCCGGCCCCGCGAGCTCTGCTCCAGGCGATGCTGGACGCGCAGCAACTCCGCGACGCTCCAGGCCTGGGCGATACAGCCGCGCGGGGCATGTGGCGGTTCGGCGTCAAAGACTTCGCTGATACTGCCGAGTCCGGCTTCGGCCATGTGCGAGAGGAGGGGGGCGATGAGCCGGCGGACGTGG
Source organism: Phycisphaerae bacterium (assembly GCA_041480905.1). GTDB lineage: Bacteria > Planctomycetota > Phycisphaerae > UBA1845 > UBA1845 > JAAEQG01. The sequence continues at coordinate 4,302 of JBGPAW010000124.1, read as the reverse complement.
GCCAGGCTGGCGTCGGTCGTTCCGTGGACCGCGAGATAGGCGTCCACATAGGGTCCGATCAACCACGACCACACCGTCCCGTTATGGTAGGCCCGGTCGCGCTCGAACCGCGTGCCGACCATCCGCGGGCGGTAGTTGAAGTCGTGCGGACACAGGCTGCGCAATCCGAACGGCGTCAGCAGGTGCTCGGTGACGACCTCGAGTACCGCACGCTGCCTCTCCACCGACAGCAGGGAATGCGGTAGGCTGACCGCGAAAATCTGGTTCGGCCGAATGGCGGGGTCACGGTCGTCAGCCCGCACACAATCGTAGAGGTATCCGCCGGTCTCGTTCCAGAACGTCTTGACGAACTGGGCCGCCACCAGGTCCGCCAATTCCCGACAATGGCGGGCGGTGGCGTCGTCCACGCCGGCCAAACGCCCCTCCAGAATGCGCAAGGCGTGGTACCAGAGCGCATTGACCTCCACCGGTCGGCCATGGCGGGGCGTGAAGGCCACCCCATCGCACAGGGCATCCATCCAGGTGATCTGGGTGGTCGGATTTCCGCAGGTGACCAGCCCCTGATCGTCCACGCGGATGTCGTACAAGGTGCCGTTGACGAAGCCGTCCACCACGTTGCGGCAGGGAGCGGCTAACAGGTCCGCCCACACTTCCCGATCGCCGGACAGCGTCGTGTAGCGGTCCGCCGCATGCACGAACCACAGCGACGCATCCACACTGTTATAAGCGCAATCGCCGCCGTAGTCGTCGAAGCGGTTGGGAATCAGTCCGTGGCGTTCGGCCCCGGCGAAGGTGGCCAGCACCTTCCGCGCTTCGGCAAACCGTCCGGGGACCAACAGCAGACCTTCCAGCGCGATGAACGAATCGCGCCCCCAATCCCCGAACCAGGGATAACCGGCGATGATCGTGACGTCCTTGCCCGGGCGGCTGGATCGCCGCGTCACGACGAACTGGTCGGCCGCATCGAGCAACTGCTTGCGGACCATATCCCCCGGCGTCCTGCGGTCGGACGCCGGGGGCGACGTCGCCAGGGCCTTTTCGACGGCGACTTGGGCGTCGGCCGGGCTGGTGGCAAAGGCCACCCCCATCAACTCCAGGGAGACCGACCGATGACCCGACGCCCGGAACACCCCGGCGCGCATCAAATCTTCGACCCCGGGTTCGCCACGCTCGATATCCGCCCGGTAGTGGAAGTCGTACCACCACTCCATCAGCACGCTGAAGCGGGGGCAGGTCAGGCCGGGGCCGCCCTGCGGCAGCACCGCCAGCGTAATCCCACCGGTTTCGCGGCTCTGGACCCACAGCCATTTACCGTCGGTGTGCAGGTCCCAGGGCTCCAGCGGTCCTTGGTGCCGCAAACCGTGGAAGTCCCGCATCGCCAGCAGGGGGGCCACTTCCAGCGTGATCTCCGCATCGCGCGGCGTGGAGACATCGAAACGCAGACGGATGATGTCCTCGCCCGCGAACAGGGTCAGTCTCTTGCGGGCCTCGAAACGCGCGTGGGAATAGGTCCACTGCACCCACGGCGTGGGCTGGGCCGGGTTATAGTCGAAGTCCTTCAGCCACGCGTGCCCCGCCGGGTGGACCACGCGGTTGAACTCAGCGGTGGACAAGTCCACCGTCTCCTCCCCGATCATGACGCGGTCCAGGGTGCCGGACAGCAGCATCCACCGCTCCAACGGCGGACGCCGCGACATGACCATCAATCCGTGATAACGCCGGGTAGCGCAGCCGGCGACGGTGCCCATGGCGAACCCGCCCCGACGGTTGGTGAGGAGCCACTCCCGCGTCAGAAGCGTATCGAGATCGCCCTGGAGCGAACGACAAACGGCCTTTGGGCAAGCCTTCGTGGATAGCGACATACGGCTCGGCGATCTACGCAAGACGGCGTCGGTTCCCCACGCTAAGCCTCGCCACGCGAAATGTCAAGGAAGTGAGGAGTTGGAGTAGTTTCTAATTCTCCCCCTGGCGAAGGGCGAATTGCGATTTCAGGCGCTCCAGGATGGCGGAGTGCAGTTGCGATACGCGGCTCTCCGAGAGGTCCAGAACCGCGCCAATCTCCTTCATGGTCATGGCTTCATAGTAGTAAAGGATGAGGACCAGGCGTTCGGCGCGGTTCAGGCCGCGGGTCACCAGGTCCTTGAGGTCTTTCTTTTGGGTTTCGGCCAACGGGTCGGCGCCGCGTTTGTCCTCCAGCACGTCGATCTCACAAACCTCCCGGTTGGAGTCGGTGGCGTAGTGTTTGCGCGACAAGGAGACCACCGAGACCGCCGTACCGTCGCGCATGAGCTTGTCCAGCTCGGGCGAGGACAGGCGCAGGCGTCTGGCGAGTTCGCCCTCCGAGGGGGAGCGTCCCAGTTCGGCCTCGAGCGTGCGACTGGCTTCTTCGAGCTTGGCGACCCGGCTGCGGACCAATCGGGGAACCCAGTCCATGGTGCGGAGTTCATCCAGCATGGCCCCGCGGATGCGCGGCGCGCAGTAGGTTTCAAACTTGACCCCCCGACCCAAGTCAAAGGAATCAATCGCCGCGACCAGACCGAAAACCCCCGCCGAGACCAAATCGTCGTTCTCGACTTCATTGGGCAGTCGCGCGCAGATGCGTTCGGCATTGTATTTCACGATCGGCAGATAGGCTTCCATCAGGCGGTTGCGTAGGGCCTGGTTGCCCGTGGCTTTGAAACGTCTCCAGATCCGGCCGATTTCCGGCGTCGTGCGCGCGACTGGCATAGGTACTCCTCCAGGAGCATCCGTCAGCCGGTCCGCCGCGGCGAGGCAGGCGGTTCATCATCGGTGGAGCACCAGATGGTCCGGCTGGGATCACCCGTTCCGTTGTTGCCTTTTACGCCCCGGTTTCGCCGGATTTCGAGGTTTCCGAGGCCTCGACTCGTGGCTTGGCGGCTGCTTGGATTTCCGCTCGGACTGCGTCGAAACGCCGACGGGCGTATTCTTCGACGACGGCCTGAGCGGCGGCACCCAAGGCCATGCCCAAGGCGCAAAAGATCACCAGTGACCAAATGGCGCGGGAAAGGATTATGGTGGCCGGGTTACCTACCCATAAGCCACCCAGAACAGCAATGCTGAACGCAAGAAGTCCCAGGGTCGCCCCTGAACACCGCACGATCATGTCGGCAACATCCGTGTCGCTTCGATGACCCTCCGCTTCGGACGGAACCCCTCGGTTGGCGGAAAGGGACACTCAGAGCGCGGGCGAGCCCTTTCCCGAAGCGTATCCGCCGCTTTGGCGGGGCAGCCTCCTGCCGCCACCGCCAACACTATTGATTATCATGCAACATATCCCCGCAATCGGCAACAGGGTATTTGAAAAATTTTTCCGCCTCTCGGGTCACGTCGGAGGTAGGACACGCTTCCCAGTACTGATAATCAACTCGGCCACCCGGCGGCTACGGCCCACTTCGATATCGTCCGGTTCGTTCTGACCGGTGGTGATGTAGGAGAGTTTGGCTTTGGCCTGGGTCAGGCACGACAGCACCCGAACCGTCAGAACCATGGCAGGCAGCGCAGTGCGCGGGGAACAGCGCTGCGCCGTCAGGCCCGCCGCTCTACGGTCCGGTGAAGTTTGCTTGAAAGGCCGAGAAGTCTAGCAAGTCCACGTCCCAATCCGCGTCCATTCGGCGCAGTCCGCAGCCCGTGGGTGGGAGCACGCCGGGCCCGGACAGGCAATCCGCCAGCGCACCGAAGTCCTCAAGGTCGACGTGCCCGTCGACATTTACGTCGCCGCGCACGCCCTTGAGACCCAAGCTATGCACCGCGCCCGCGGCGAGGGCCACAAAGCCGGTGTTCGGCCACGGCACGTTGCACTCGCCGAAATAGTTGCCTCCCCAGGCCACAATCGAGCCGTCGGCCTTGAGCCCGAGACTCTGGTACTCGCCCGCTGCGAGGGCCACAAAGCCGGTGTTCGGCGCCGGCACGTTGCACTGGCCGTCATCGTTCCATCCCCAAGCCACGATCGAGCCGTCGGTCTTCAGCCCGAGACTGTGGTACTCGCCCGCCGCGAGGGCCACAAAGCCGGTGTTCGGTGCCGGCACGTTGCACTCGCCGTCATCGTTCCATCCCCAAGCCACGATCGAGCCGTCGGTCTTCAGCCCGAGACTGTGGAGGTAGCCCGCCGCGAGGGCCACAAAGCCGGTGTTCGGCGCCGGCACGTTGCACTCGCCGTCACCGTTGAATCCCCAGGCCACGATCGAGCCGTCGGCCTTCAGACCGAGACTGTGCCCCCCGCCCGCCGCGAGGGCCACAAAGCCGGTGTTCGGCGCCGGCACGTTGCACTCGCCGTCACCGTTG
>JBGPAW010000123.1:0-9372 GCA_041480905.1 Phycisphaerae bacterium | reverse complement strand
GGAGTCCCGGAGGGACGACTGAACCGGGACGGCGGCGTTCGTGGTCGGAGATATTCCTTCTGCCGTCCCTCCGGGACTCCTGCGCGGGTGGGGCCTGGTGTTTCCCAGCGTTGAAACGCTGGGCTACTCCCGATTGTCCCTTCGGGACATGTTAACAGCAGTGGCCTCGCCCTCCCGATTTGCCAAGACCTACAGCCACACCCGTCGCCCAGCGCCAAAACTAGACTGCGCTGGCCACTCCAGGCTCGGGTATGATGCGTTCGGCCCGGTCCAGGCCGACTGGGAGTCCGAGCGGAGTGCCAAGCCGTGCCGCAACGTTTCGCTTCACCGGTTTCACAGCAGGGCGCGTGGCCGCCGCTGGAATCCCGGCGGGCGGTGCTCCTGGTGGTCGGATTCCTCTTGCTGTTAAGTTTGGCCGTCTACGGCAACGCGCTGCCCAACCCCTTCCTGATCGACGACACCGAGATCATTCTGGGTGACTACCGCGTCCAGGCGGGTCAGTGGGGGGCATTGCTCACCGGGCGGTACTGGCCGCCGCCGCGTCACGACTACCTGTACAGGCCGCTGGTCAAGGTGAGCTACGCCCTGAATTGGATCGTGTCCCATCAGCCCTGGGCCTTTCGCGTTCCCAATCTGGCGCTGCACGTAGGCGCGGCGTTTGTTCTGTTTTTGCTGGCGGGGGATTGGGTCCGTTCGTTTTGGGCGGGGCTGGTCGCGGCGACCCTCTTTCTTCTGCATCCTGTTCACACGGAACCCTTGGACGCCATCGTGGGGCGGGCGGACCTGGGCGCCGCGGTGTTCGGTCTGCTGGCCGTGTGGCTCTACTGGCGTGACGGCGTTTCCTCATTCCGCGGCAGATGGTTTCGCCCCCTCGCGGCGGCGTTGTGCTTCGCCGCGGCGGTTTTGTTCAAGGAAAGCGCCTTGCCCATGCCCGGCGTGGTGGTGCTGCTGGACGCTTGGCCGCCCCATACGAGCCGGCACTCTCGGCCGAAGGGGTGGCTGCGGCGCCGTGTGCTGCGGTGTTACCTGCCGTTGTTGCTGGTCGTGGCGGCCTACATGGCCGCCCGCTGGACGGTGTTGGATTTACTGACGCGTGGCACGGAGCGGATCAGCGTGGTGGATAACGTTATCGCCAACCCCGACTTCGGGCTGCAGCCCGGGAACAGCCGGTTCCTGGCTCGGTGGGGGACGCCGCTGGCGACGTTCGGCAAAGCCGTGGGGTTGTTGGTCTGGCCGCATCCGCTGTGCTGGGACTATTCCTACGCGGCGATCGACACGGTTAAGCGCCCTTCCGACCCCCGGCTGAGGTTCGGTCTGGCTGGTTTGCTCGCCATCGGAGTCATGATGGCGATTTCGTTCCGGCGCCGGCGGGTCGTGTTTGCGGCCCTGAGCTTGGGATTGGTCACTTATGGCGTCGTGTCCAACACGCTCGTGCCCATCGGCACGGTCTTCGCCGAACGATTGCTGTATCTGCCCAGCGCCGGTTTTTGCTTGCTGGTGGGCGGCGTAGCGGCGTCGTGGCTCCAGCCGGCCCAGGAGCAACGGGGGACCACGGGTGGACGGCGTCGTGCGCTCGCATGGTCCTCCTGGGGGATTCTCACCGTTGTCGCGGGCGTCTATGCCGGGCTTACCGTGGACCGCAACCGCGCCTGGCAGTCCCGCGAGGGGCTCGACGCCACCGACGTGAAGACTCAGCCCCGCTCTTGCCGGTTGCTGAGTTCGACGGCCACGGATGCCGTGTACGCCGAGGATTTCGTCAGCGCCCGGGCCTATGCCGAGCGGGCCATCGCCATCTATCCGGATCAACCGGGTCCGTGGAAAGTCCTGGGGGCGGTGTACTGGCACGAAGGCTCGGCCGAGCGCGCCCTGCGGTGTCTTCAGAAGTGCTTCGACCACGGCGGCGCCGGCGACGAAGCCGCCGTGGTGCTGGCGACGACCATTATGAATGCGATGGGCGATGGCGCCCAAGCCATCCGCGTCCTCCGGCAACTTGTCGAGCAGTATCCCTTAGCGGCGACGGCCCTGAACAATCTGGCCTGGTGTCTGCTTACGGCGGAACCGCCCGAGCTGCGCGACCCCCAGGCGGCGCTGCGTTACGCCGAGACGGCTCTCAGGCTGCGCCCGCGACAAGGAGGGATCATCGACACCTGCGTCGCAGCGCTGCTCGCCCTCCAGCGGCGTGACGAGGCCCGCGCGCTTTTGGAACGATCGCTCCCGCACGTGCCTCCCGACGATCCCTCGCGCCCCGATCTGGAAACGCGACTGAAGGAGCTGCGGACTCCTCAAGACCACCCCGCGGGCGGTTGACCGGCGCCGCAGGATCAACGATATTCACCGCGTGCCCTGCTCCCTGACGCTTTGGGTGCTTGCTTCTGCGCTCCCGTTCGGCGTCGCGCCGCTTACGGCCGAGGCTCAGCCCCTGGTCCTCGACAGCCGCACCATCATCACCGGGGATGCCATCATCAAGCCTGCGACCTACCGCCTCGCCGACCCCGACGACGGCGGGGCGGTGCGGATCGTCGGCGACGGCATCACCGTCGATTTCCAAGGTGCCGAACTCGTCAGCGGCGCGGAGGATGCGCTCCCGGACACCTATACTGGCCGAGGCATCGTCATTCGCGGTCGGAACGTCACGCTCAAGAACGCCAAAGTGCGCGGCTTCAAGGTGGGCATCTACGCGGAAGATTCGCCGGGCGTCACCATCACCGCCTGCGACGTCTCCCACAACTATCGCCAGCGCTTGCGGAGCACCCTCGAGCGCGAAGACCTCTCCGACTGGCTCTACGGCCAGGAAAACGACGACAACCAGTGGTTGCGCTACGGCGCCGGCATCTACCTCTATCGCTGCCCCAAGGCCACGGTCTCGAACAACCGCGCCCACAACGGCCAAAACGGCATCTGCGTCAGCCGCTGTGACGAAAGCGTCATCGTGGACAACGACATGTCCTTCCTTAGCGGTTGGGGGATCGCCCTATGGCGCACCTCGCGCTGTGACGTGTCCCACAACAAAACCGACTGGTGTATGCGGGGCTACTCCCACGGCGTCTACAGCCGCGGACAAGACTCCGCCGGAATTCTGGTCTACGAGCAGTGCAGCGACAACGTCTTCGCCTACAACAGCGCCACCCACTCCGGCGACGGCTTCTTCCTCTACGCCGGCAATGAAACGCTTCAGCAGACCGGCGAAGGCGGCTGCAACCGGAACGTGCTCTATCGCAACGACTTCTCCCACGCCGCCGCCAACGGCATTGAATGTACGTTTTCCCAGGGCAACCTCTTCGTGGAGAACACCTTGAATGAGTGCGACCACGGCGTGTGGGCGGGCTATTCCTACGACACCGTCATCGTCGGCAACCAGATCGCTCACTGCGCCAACGGCATCTCCATCGAGCACGGCCAACGCAACTTGATCCTCGAAAACGTCATCCAGAACACGCGGCTCGGCCTGCACTTGTGGTGGGACGACGACGCGGACCTGCTCGAGTCGGCGTTTGGTCGCAAGCACCAGAATTGCCCATCCTCGGACAACTACCTCGTCGGTAACGCTTTCACCAACGTGCCCACCGCCATCCGCCTAGCCGGTGACACCTGGACCCAGGTTCGCTGGAACCGGATGGAGGGCGTAGCGACCGGAATCTACCTGGCCGGGAATGCCAGAGGCACCTGCATCTGCGACAACGCATTGGCCGCTGCAACCCTCCGCAACGAAGCCGACGGCGAGCCCGTGGTGGGCCCCAACGGGGAGACATTTGATTACGCACCACAATTCACCTCGTCGATCATCCAGAATTGGCGGCTTCCACCTGTAACCCAAGGCACTCAGGACACCTATTTGCCCGAAGACCATCCCCGCGGGCGCCAGTATATCCTCATCGACGAGTGGGGACCCTATGACTTCACCGACGTGCGGTTGTTCCCCCGGACGCTTATAGGCGGCGAGCGGGCGACGCTGCAAGTGCTGGGCCCGGGCGGTCCGTTCCAAATCGCGGAGGTCCACGGTGACGACGTAGATGTGTCACCGCGACAGGGCGAGCTGCCCGGTCAGGTCACTATCACTGCGAAAGCCGCGGGCGTACACCCGTTCCACTTGACCATCGAGGCTGGCGGAAGAACGCTGACGGCGACCGGCACGTTGATGCGCGCCGACTGGACCGTCCGCTTTTTTGCTTGGGACACCACCACCGACCCGCGCGCGAACCAGGCCGCTTGGGATACTTTGCTTCAGGGCACTCCGCTCGAAGAGCGCCGGGTTTCGTCGCTGGATTTCGTGTGGGGCGGCGGAGCGCCGGGTCCACAGGTGCCTCCCGACCGCTTCGGCACCCTGGCCACGACCCGGGTCCGCCTGCCGGCCGGCAACTGGCTGGTTCATACCGTCTCCGACGACGGGATTCGCGTCTGGATCGACGGGCGGCGAATCATTGACGATTGGACCTGGCATCCGCCCAAGGAGAACGACGCGATGGTGGATTTAACTGAAGGCGAGCACGACATCCGCATCGCGCACTTCGAGATCGACGGCTACGCCCAACTCCAGTTCCGCCTGGAGCCTGGGTGAGCATCCATGAGCATGGACCTCACGCGGGCTTTCGAGGAGCAAGTGCCGGGCCCCGCAGGACTGGGGACCACTCACGGAAACGGGATGAGAGCCTTATAATGCTATTCTGATGAGTCAGGTAGATTGCGATGTGCTGATTGTCGGGGCCGGGCTGGCCGGGGCTGCCACCGCGTTTCATCTGCGCCAAAGCAGTGACCGGCGCGTGCTGCTGGTGGAGCAGGAAGACCTGCCCGGCGTCCATTCGTCGGGGCGGAACGCCGCCATGATCCGCGAGCGCGTGGACGACCCCGACCTCAGCCCGTTGGTGCGCGACGGCGCCGCTTTCTTACGGCGCGGTGAGCTGGCCGAGTTCCGCCGGACCGGCTCCATGCTGCTGGGGCTGGGGCAGGAAGACGTTTCGCGGAGAGTCCCACCCGCGGTCGGGCGGGGACTCTGGTGCCCCGATGACGGCGTGGTGGACGTCAACGGCCTGCTGCACGCCTATCTCCGCGGGCTAACGGTACGCTACGGAACGCGCGTCTTGCGTTGGCGGCGGGCGGGCGATGCGGTCGAAGTCGAGACTTCTCAAGGCCGCATCCGCTGCGGCCTGCTGGTCAACGCCGCCGGACCGTGGGCCGGCGAGCTTGGGGACATCCCTCTGACGCCGATGAACCGCCACCTGTTCTTCACGCCGCCTCTGGAGGCGGCCGACCACGATTGGCCGTTCGTGTGGGACATCCCCGCCGGATTCTATTTCCGGCCGGAGTCCGGCGGCCTGTTGCTGTGTGCCTGCGACGAGCAACCCGCCGCGCCGGGAGATTACTCTGCCGGGAGCGCGCCGGTGGAGCAGTTAGCCGAGTTAACGCGCCGGCACCTGCCGGGGTTCGGCGACGTGGCGATCAGGGACACTTGGGTCGGCCAGCGTACTTTCGCTGGGGACCGCAAGTTCGTGATCGGGCACGATCCGCGTTGTCCGTTGTTGTTCCACGTCGCCGGGTTGGGCGGGCACGGGGTGACCGCCTCGTGGGCCGTCGGGCGCCTGGCCGCCGCACGTATTCTTCAAGGTTCCACCGCCTCGGACGCTGTCTTCAGTGCGGCGCGACTGCTCCATCCAACTGCCAACCCCAGCGGATGTCTGTAGGATCGCTCCCTTCTACGGGTAACCTGGCCACCCTGTGGCATGGGCACTCTCGGCTTTACAGCACGCTGACGCCCGAGTTTGCTGCCGCCTGTCGGAGAGGCTCGTCGAGAGTAACGAGCGCACATCCCCGGCGCATGGCCAGTTCGAGATAGGCGGCGTCATAGCAAGACAGGTTCTGCTCGCGGGCCAGAAAGAGCACGTGGTCGAAGGCCCGCTGCGGCGTGTCCTCGTCGAGGGAGATCGGCAACTCCCTCAAGAAAGAAATAAAACGAATCGTATCGTTCTGCGACAGGCGTTTTCGGCGCTCTCCGACCAATAGGGCATTGGCGACCTCGAGTGGCCAGATAGAAGGGACCAGCCCCTGCGAATCGTCCAGCCGCTGCAAAACGCTGGTGCCGTAGTAATCACCTTCGTCCTTGAAGCACCAAGTCAGCGTTACGGAGGCGTCGATGACGAAGGTCAATAGCGCCGCCCTTCCTCGATCATCTCACGAATGGACAAGCCCTCCAGCCGATGCTGCTCACGAAAGTTGAGGAGTTCTTGGATGACCTCTCGCACGTTTCGGCGTTCCGCCGCGGCCTCGACCGGTACGAGAATGGCTACGGGCACGCCGTGCTTGGTGATGGTGATCCGTTCGCCCTTGGCCACCCGCTCGAGCAAGCGGGGCAAATGCGTCTTGGCTTCGTAGGAACCAACCGTGACCATGGGTCTTGCCTCGGATTAAGACCAGTCTAAGACCAGTCTAACGGCTCTCTCCACCTTTGTCAATGGCCGAACCCCGCCGGAACGGCATCGCGCTGGGTTCGAGGTTATCGGTCAGTCGCACGATCGCCAGGGCCGCAGCCAATTGGACGCGGGGATCCTCGTCGCGGTTCATGCGCTCGCGCAAACCGGGCAGGGCCGCGGCATCGCCAATCGCCCCGAGAGCGTGGGCGGCCAACTGCCGCACCCGCGCGATCTGCGCTTCGGGGGGATCGCCCTTGTCTTGCAGGGTCGGCTTGTTGAAGTCCAGCGCCTGCCGCGCGAGCGCATAGCCCGCCTTCGAGCGGAGTTCCCCCAACGCCTTGGCGGCGGCTAACTTGGTTTCCAGGTGCCGGGCGTCCTTCAGTTCGATACGGAACAATTCCTCCAGGGCCGGATCGCGGGTTTGGGCCAATGCCAGCACGGCGATGGTCCGCTGAGCGCCGTCGCCTGAGTAAGCCGTGAACTTGAGTTCCTGCACGGCCTCCTTGCTCCCCAGCAGGGCCATCGACTCCAACGCCTGGATCCGCAAGGCCTCGTCGTCCGAGGACATGGTCCGGGCCAACAGCGGGATGGCCCCCGGCTCGCCCAGGCGGCCAAGCAGGACCGCCGCGTTGCGGCGGGCCGCCGGATCGGCGTGGTTGAGCAGGAACTCGGCCAATCGTGGCGAAAAACGCAGGTCACCCAGGCGGTGCAGGGCGAAGACGGCGGCGGCCTGCACATTGGGGTCCGGGTCGGACACGCACTTTTCGATGCCGGGCTGGGAGAGCCTGTCCCGCAACGTCCCCAAGGCCACGCAAGCGGCGAAACGCACGCCGGGGTGGTCATCGCTCAAGGCCGAGCGTATCCAAGGCAATCCCTCGCTAGGAGCGACGTTCTGCAGCGCTTCGACCGCCTGGGCCCGAACCGACGGTAAGGCTTCGTAGTGCGTCCCTTCCTTCAGCGCTAGCAAGGCCCGCTGGCGTAAAGTGCGGCATTCCTCGCGTCCGAGCGGCGCGATGCAGCCGCTGCTCAGCACCAGGATGGCACCCAGCGTGGTGACCAGGCGTCTCACGCGAGCACCTCCCGGCCTTGCTCCTTCCGCCGTCTGCTCCGCGCCCGGACCACCAGGTAATCGGCGTAGGTCACCAACCACAGCACCATGCAATAGTGCGCGAACACGTCACCGAGGCGCGAGTAGAGGGCCTGTCGGGAATCCACCATCACGTTGGCCACGACGAACCCGTCAATATCCGGGCCGTGAGAGCGGCCGTCCCGTGTTACCACGTCGTGGATGAAACCATTGGGATCGATGAATCCACTGATGCCCGTGTTGACCGCCCGGGCGATCCCGACGCGATTCTCCACCGCCCGAAACGCGCAAATGGCCAGGTGTTGCGGCAGTTCGTTGGAGAAGACGAACCAGCCGTCATTGCTGATATTCAACAGTAAGTCGGCTCGCTTGGTCCCCCCGGAACCCGTGACGAACCGGCGGCTGACGTAGGGCATGACGTCCTCGTAACAGATGGGCGTGCCGAAGTGGTATTCCCGTCCATTCTGGGAGGGGGCCCGCATGCTGAAGATGCTGAACTCCGTGCCGGCGGCGAGCGAATACTCATAAGTCCCGCCCCAAGCCAACGGCATGAACTGGTGCAACCACAGGTAGAGAAAACGCAGCTTGCCATAGCGGAACGGGACGAACTCGCCAAAGACCACCAAGTGGTTCTTGTCATACCGCCCCACCGGCGAACCGTCGGGCGAAAACACGAAAGCCGAGTTGTAGTTGATCTCCTCGGCCTTCAGGCTGAGCGGGGTGAGGATGGTGGAGAACCCGCCGGTGACCACGGTGGCGTTCATCTCCCGGGCCCAGGCCTGAAAGAGGTCGTAGCACTGGCGGGACCAGCGCAGGCCGGGATGTTCCGCGGGGTCCAGGTCCAGCATCTCGTGGTTCAGGTGCATCCGCCAGGGCGTCTCGGGCAACAGAAACAGATCGGGCTGTTCGGCCGCCGCGTAGGACATCAGCTCAAAATAGCGCGCCGCTTTTTCCTCGGGACGATCGGGTTTGTTGCTGTCGTCCACGTAGAGCGGATAGGAACCCTGGATCACCGCGACCCGTGGACCGGGCGTCATGGTGTCGCGCCGCAGTTGGACCTGCCCATAAACCAGCGCCGCCACGAGCACCAGCCCGGCAAACACCGGACCCGCCCACGGCCACCGCGGTACCAGAACCGTAGGATCGGCCTGGTCCACGACCGCTGTAGGGTAGGCCACGCGCGCCACAGCCCAGCGGTGTAGCAGCATATCCACGAGCGCGCCGTTCACTGCTGCCACGACGAAACTCACGGCGTACGCGCCGAACAGATCGCTGATCTGGATCAGGCTCAGGAACCGGTACTGGCTGTGGGACAGAAAGAACCACGGGAACCCCGTGAGCATCCACGCCCGCACGTACTCGCACCCGACCCAGATGATGGGCAACCCGATGGCCAAGGGCAGCCGCCGCCGGCGCACCCAATGACGCAGCGGGCAGGCCATCAGGGGGAAATAAACCGCGAGGTAGGCCGAGCAGGCCAGGTAACCCGGGCCGGTCACGTGCGCCATCCACCACATGTTAATGAGGTGGAAGACGAACCCCACCAGGAAGCTTGCCGTGTACACGCGTCGAGGAAGGTTCGACGTGCTGACGATCACCAACCAGGGCACCAGGCAGACATAGGCCAGGGGCCAGAGGGAGATGGGCACGAAGATCAGGCTGTTCAGCCCAACCGTCGCCGCCGCCAGCAGGACGATCGCTCTCACCGAGTCGGCGGCAAAAGGCCGGCGCAGTCCGGTTATCAGTGGCGTACGGTTGGCTTTCATTTTCTCTTCGGAGGATTTCAGGACCCGCGCCCCGCTCATCGGTGCATTGTGTCACGGGGATGAAGGGGGGTCAATCCGCCAGGACAAAGAGGCGTGGTCAAGTCTTGATGCGGTCGAG
>JBGPAW010000122.1:0-9538 GCA_041480905.1 Phycisphaerae bacterium | reverse complement strand
GAACTCGGGGCCGCCGCCGTGCTGCTGGACGTGGTGTTCTCTGAACCGATGGCCCCGCGGCTGGAACACCCGGCTCTGACCCCGGACCAGGACGTGGACCCCGCGAGCACGGTCTTGGGCGAGCTCAGCCTCGACGACGCCGTTTATGACGACGATGTTCTGGCGACGGCCATGCGGAGGGCGGGCAACGTTTACCCAGCCATGTTCATGCGCGTGTCCGCGCCGCAGGTGTCGGCCCCGGACCTGCTGATGTCGGCAGCCGACCTGCTGGGTCATGCTCCGCCGATGTCGTTTGCGGATTTCGCCGCGCGGATCAACGTGCCGGCCGGCGTCGATGTGGAGGAGCTGTACCACCGAGGGCGCATCCTCAGCGTACTCAGGGGCGACTTCACGCTGGAAGTTGAGCAGGTCGCCACCCAACTGAACGCCCCACCGGAATTGATTGACCCCCACCTCGCCGAGATGAAGCGCTTCCTGGTCCGGCGCCTGGTGACGGATTATCTGAAGGCGAACCCGAAGGCGACTTTCGCTGAAGTGCAAGCCCACTTCCTGCCCGGATTGCGCGCCGACCAGGACTCCCCCGACAAACAAGAATTGCTGCGGGCGTACCGCGCCCGGCGGTCGCTGGCCGACATCCTGGCCCAGGCCCCCGACACGCCCGCCGCTTTCGTGGGCCGGATTCCCAATGGTTGGGACGTCACGCCGCCGCTGGACAAGTTCGTCGCGGCGGCCCGCTCCACGGGACTGGTGACCTTCGAGAAGGACCCCACCGATGGGGTGCTCCGCCGCGTCCCACTCCTGGTCAATGTCGAGGGTAAGCTGATCAAGCAACTCGGCTTCGCGCTGGCCTGCGACCGGCTGGATATTGACGACCGCTCGTTGGCCCTGGATGACGCCGGTGATCTCACCATGTCCGACCACGGAGGAACCCACGCTTGGCGCCTGCGTCTGGACGACCGCGGCATGGCGGTCTTGAACTGGCACATCGACCGCGAGCGGCCGCAGTGGCCGCACAGCTTCCGGCACGTCGCCGTTTCGCGGCTCATGGAGGTGGCCCTCAACCGCGCGACCATCCGGCGCAACGAAACGCTCCTGGCCCTGAGGATGGCCCAAGCGGTGCAGGCGCGTTTCGCGGATCAGCCGCCGGCCTATGCCGAATACGCACGCCTGGTGCGCACGCGGAACGACCTACGCCGCGGCCCTCCGGCCGCGCCGCAATCCCCGGACCTGCGCGAGGTGGAGGCGCGCATCGCGGTGGTGGAAGAGGCGACCCGCGAGTGGCTCGCCTTCGTCGTCAAATCGGCCGAAGGCGTCGAGCCGGAATCTCCCGAGGAGGCCGCCACGTTCGCACTGTACCGATCGCTGGGCCAGGACTTGCTCCAGGACTGTCTGGGCGCAGACGTGGCGCGCCACAATACCGACTTGGTCCGGCGTAACGAGTACATCCTCCAGCAGCTTCGCCCGCTCGTCGAGAACAAATTGTGCCTTGTCGGCTACACCGCCGCCTCCGTCGCGGACATGGTTAACTCGCCGGTGTTCGAGAACATGCCCGGTGTGATGGCCCATGCCAACGTGGTCAACATGTTCATCCAGAACCGCTTCCCGCAGTTCGCGCCCCGCTGGCTGAACGGCGTGCTGCTGGTCTTGGCCGGACTCGCGGTCACGTTGATTACCGCCTCGAAGGGGCCGTGGGTCAGTCTGATCTCGGTGGGTCTGGTCGTGGCTCTGGTGCTTTGCGGGGGCGCGCTGTTGTTCTATCGTCAGGCTTACTTCGTCGCCTCGGTCGTCGCCGGCGTGGGGGTGTTTGTGTGCTGGGCGTTCATCACGCTCCAGCGGCAACTCACCGAGGAACGGCACAAGCGGAATCTGGCCCGTGCCCTGGGACGCAGCACGTCGCCCGCCATCGCCGCCGAAATCCTCCGCCGGCCCGGGCGGCTGGACCTGTCGCCCCAGCCCGCCGAGGTCAGTTGCTATTTCAGCGATCTACAGGGGTTCACCACGCTCAGCGAGCGCCTCGGACCGGCGGACACTCAGGCGATCCTCAATCGCTATCTCGAGCGCATGAGCGATGTGCTGGTGCCCCACCACGCCTTCAGCAAGTTCATGGGCGACGGCATTTTTGCGTTTTTCAACGCCCCTTTGCTGCCGGTGGCAAAGCATGCCCTGGCGGCCTGCGAGGCGGCCTTGCGGTGCGTCGAAGCCCTCGGCGAGCTCCAGGCGGAACAGGCCCGCGGACCCCATGCCGACGTGTTCGGCGCCTTGGTCATGCGGGCGGGCGTACACACCGGAACGGCCTACGTCGGCGAATTCGGCAGCGACCACCAGACCGACTACACCTGCATCGGGGACACGGTGAACCTGGCCGCCCGGCTCGAACCGGCCAACAAGGTCTTTGGCACCGGAATCATGGTCTCGCAGGCGTGCCGCGACGCGGTGGGCGAGGCTTTCGCGTTCCGTCCGCTGGGCAAACTCCAGGTTAAGGGAAAAACCAGCGCCGTGACGGTTCATGAGTTGTTGGGCCGGACCGACGAGGTAGACGAGCAGCGTTTGGCTTACGCGCGGTTGTTTGCCGGGGCGGTGGCTTTGTTTCAGCAGCGCCGGTTCGCCGAAGCGCGGCAGACCTTCGCGTCGTGCGCGAACGACCGGCCGCAGGACTTGGCCGTCGCCTTGTATCTCGCTCAGATCGCCCGGTATCTGGAAGCGCCGCCGGAGGCGGATTGGAACCAGGCGATCCAACTGACCGGCAAATGACCACCCCGGCGGGGGTGAAGTCGTTATGCCGGCCAAGCACGAAGGCAGGATCATGCCCCGACGTAACCTGATTTGGATGGCGGTGGTCGTCGCGATCGCGTTCGTGTTCTACCACCTGCCGCGGATGACCACCGAACCCGATGCGCTCCACCGCACCTATGGTCCCCTCGTGGAGGTGGACGCCCTCATTCGCCGGGCCTACGTGGAACCCATCGTGGATGAGCGTCTGGTGGAAGGGGCCGTCCGCGGCATGATGCGCCAGCTCGACCCCTACAGCGGCTACATCGGGCCGGCGGAGATGGAGTCCTTCCGCCGCGGTGTCGCCGGCCGCTACATCGGCATCGGCGTGGAGGTCGGCATGCACCGCGGTCAACTGACGGTCATCGCCCCCATCGAGGACGGACCGGCCATGCAGGCCGGCCTGCGCGCCGGCGACGTGATCCTCGCGGTGAACGGGCGCCCCGCCGACGATCTGACCGTCTCGGACGTGAGCGAGTTGATGCACGGACCGGCCGGAACCGAGGTCACCCTCACCGTGCGGCACCGCGGGCACGAGGAGCCAGAGGAGCTTTCCGTCACCCGCGGTCCGGTGAGTGTCCACGTCGTGAAAGGCTTTCGCCGGCTGGGACCGGGGCGCTGGGATTACCTCATCGACCCCGAGGGGGGCGTGGCTTACGTGCGCGTGGCAAGCTTTCAGGGCAACACCATCGACGATTTCGACGCCGCGCTCGATGAGTTGCGTGCGGTGGGCGTCAAGGCCCTCATTCTCGATCTGCGCTTCAACGCCGGCGGCCTGATGGACCCGGCCATCGACATGGTGGACCGCTTTCTTGCCGAGGGGATCATCGTCTCCACCGTGACGCGCCGTCAGGCCGTGCAGCAATACTACGCCCATCCCGAGGACGTCTTCCCGGACGTCCGGCTCGTGGTGCTGGTCAACGGCGCGTCCGCCAGTGCCGCCGAGATCGTCGCCGGGTCGCTGCAGGCCCATCGGCGGGCGACGGTGGTGGGCACCCGCTCGTTCGGCAAGGGCGTGGTGCAGCACATCATCGAGCTTCGCGGTGGCCAAGCGGCGCTGCGTCTGACCGTGGCGTACTACAAGCTGTCCGATGGCCGCATCGTCCACAAGACACCCGCCAATGCGGCCACCGACGATTGGGGCATTCTCCCCGATGTCGAAGTGGTGCTCACTGACGAAGAGTTGGACGCCATTCAGGAGAGTCGCCGGCAGGTCGACGGCACGGTCCCTTGCCCGACCACCCAGAACCACCCGGACCTCGTGCCAACCACCTTTCCGACCGAGTTGCCCGCCCCGAACCTCCTGATCGACCGTCAATTGGCCGAGGCGCTGGAAATCGCCTCTCAGCGGGACGATTGAACCCGAGCCCGCGATTCACCGTGGTGTTGGCAGCGGCGCAGACGGCGGCCCACTACGAGGATCCCAACCCCAAAAAACGAGAAGGACGTCGGCTCAGGGATCAAAGTGAACGTGAGGTCGAATCCTTCGGGTGGAGTCAGCAACCTGATCTCGGACGTTCCCCCGGGGGCGGAGACGACCATCATTTCCACGCCGAACTCGACGTGCAGAGAGCTGACCTCCTGCCCGAGGAAGGACGGATCAATCACCGCTAGGCCGCTCCATTCCCCCGCGCCCCCGTGGACCGGCATGGTTGGGGTCGTGAAGGCGGGACCTTCCCAATGTCGCTGGGGAGGGACGTTCTCATCCCAGGTCAGCAGCGCATCGACGTCCGCTGACTGAAACAGAGGATCCCCGCTGACGGCGTAATCGCCCCAGAGGGTCACTCTCATGAGGCCGAAGCGCAGGCCGGGATTCGCCACCACGTCGAACGAAACCGTATCCATTTGCAAATCCGTGCTTCCGTCGGCGGCAGTAGCCACGAAATCAATACCGGGGAAGAAAAAGGAATCGCCCGAAATCACCGGATCGCCGAAGAGCCCGTTCAAATCACCCCCGTTCGAATATGAGAAGTGGTCAGCCTGACCCGCGGGAATCGACCAAGACCCGGCATGGGAAACGGAAGCGCGGCCGACGAGAGCAATGCAAAGCGCGGCAAAAACCACCACCTTGAGTCGGTTCGCGTTCATAATCATCTCCCCCTTTTTGGGCAACGTCAACGTGGTCCTCGAAGTAGACCTAACGTTGTTTATGTATGATATGTACATTTTACCGAGATCACCGCACGCTCGCAAGGACTTTCTGGCTCTCCCAGCGGTTCAGAATGAGGCCCAAGGGGTATGGAAGAAGCAGCCGCGGTGTGGAGCCTTGTCTGGCGATCCAGGAAAGTGCCTACTCCCCGGCCGAACTCATCGGCCGGTAGTCGCTCTTGAGCCTGCTCCGGCTGGATTGTTCCGCACCGTACGCGGCGTCCCGCTGAGTTCGTGGGCTACGCGTAGGCGTTCAGCGCCCGCATGTACTGCCCGCGCTCAAAGGCGGCCGGATCCGGGCAGGCGGCCTGGTTCATGCAGCCGATCAACTGGCGGACGCTCGCGTACTCGTTATCTTCCATCCACTCGCCCATGCCTTCGAGGATGGGGCGGACCGAGTCGATCCCGTTGCGTAGCAGCGTGGCACACAACTGGGTCACGTCGGCTCCGGCCATCAGCAGCTTGAGCACGTCGAACGACGTGTAGATGCCGGTGGTAGCCGCGAGACTGGCTTTCACCAGCGGATCGAGAATGGCGATCCACCGCAGCGGCACGCGCATCTCGTGCGGGGCGCTGAGGGCCACGTCGGGCAGGACCTCCCGCGTGGCCAGGTCGATGTCCGGCTGATAGAAGCGGTTGAACAGCACCAGCCCGTCAACGCCCTCGGCGTCGAGGCGGCGGGCAAAATGGGCCAGGGAACTGAAATACGGCGTCAACTTCATGGACACCGGCAGCTTGACGGTCTGCCGGACCTCGCGCAGCACCTCGAGGTAGCGCCGCTCCACGCCGGCGGAGTCCACGTTCGGATCGGTCGCGATGTAATAGACGTTGAGCTCGAGGGCATCGGCGCCGGCCTGTTCCAGTTGGTAGGCGTAGTCGATCCAGCCGCCGATGGTGGTGCCGTTGAGGCTGGCAATGATGGGGATGTTCAGGGCCTCCTTGGCCCGCGCCACGTGTTCGACGTATTCGACGGGGCCGCGGGGGTAATCGCCGAGGGCCGGTGCGTAGGTCAGTGCTTCCGCGAAGCTATGCGTGCCGAACTCGACGAAGTGCTCGTGGGCGCTCGCGTCGTGCTCGATCTGCTCCTCGAAGACCGAGTACATCACCACGGCGGCGATCCCCGCATCTTCGAATCGCCGCACGTTAGCCAGGTCCCGTGACAACGGCGACGCCGCCGCCACCAGCGGGTTCTTCAGTTCCAGTCCCAGATATTCCGTTGACAGATCCATTCTGCACCGTCCTATCGCCAATGGAGAATAGAGAATGGAGAATTGAGAAGGGAAGATATCGCGCCGCCGGTATTACCGTTCCATTGCGCGATGTGCTTCTCCATTCTCCATTCTCTGCTTTTCTCCGTGATCTCTGTGTGCTCTGTGGCCAATACTCTGGCCAATCGGGCCGCGTCGGCTACTCCTCGGTCGTGGGGGCCTCCTCCGCTTCGGTTCCCGCCGGAGCGTGGATCTTGGCCAACTCCTCGTATTGGTGGAATCGCGCCAGAACGTTCGCCTGGGCCAGTTCGAGCAGCTTGGCCGCCCGCTCCGGGTTACTCTGCGTGAGCATCTTGTAGCGGTTTTCGGAATAGGCGTACTTCTCGAACGGAATCCGCGGCGCCCGCGAATCCAACTGCAATGGGTTCTTGCCCTCCGCGATCCGCGCGGGATTGAAGCGGTACAGCGGCCAGCACCCACATTGCACGGCGGCTTTCTGATGCGTGAATCCCATCCGCATGTTGATCCCGTGGGCGATGCAGTGGCTGTAGGCGATGATCAACGACGGCCCTTCATACGCCTCGGCCTCGACGAAGGCCTTGACCGTCTGGGCGTCGTTGGCCCCCATCGCCACCTGCGCCACGTACACCGTCCCGTAGCTCATAGCCAGCATGCCCAGGTCTTTCTTGGCGATGGGTTTGCCGGCCGCGGCGAATTTGGCTACCGCCCCGAGCGGCGTCGCCTTGGACATCTGCCCGCCGGTGTTGGAGTACACCTCGGTGTCCAGCACCAGCACGTTGACATTCCGCCCCATCGCCAAAACGTGGTCGAGCCCTCCGTAGCCGATGTCGTAGGCCCACCCGTCGCCGCCCACGATCCACACACTCTTCTTGACGAAGGCGTCCGCGATGCTCGCCAGGTTGGCCGCTTCCGGACCGGAGAGCTTGGCGAGCTTCTCCTTCAGCATGGCCACCCGCTCCCGCTGGGCCCCGATACCCCCTTCGCCGGACTGGTCCGCGTTCAGAACGGCGGCGGTCAGGTCGTTGCCCACTTGGCTCGCCAGCTTCTTGAGCAACTCGCCGGCGTACTCCCGGTGCTTATCCAACGTGAGACGGAAGCCCAGCCCGAACTCGGCATTGTCCTCGAAAAGCGAGTTGGACCAGACCGGTCCGCGCCCCTGGGCGGTCTGCGCCCACGGGGTGGTGGGGAGGTTGCCGCCGTAGATGGAAGAGCAGCCGGTCGCGTTGGCAATGATCGCCCGATCGCCGAACAACTGGCTGAGCAGCTTGACGTAGGGCGTCTCGCCGCAGCCCGCACAGGCCCCGGAATACTCGAACAACGGCTGCAGATACTGTGAACCTTTCACCGTGGCGACGTTGAGCTTGCCTCGGTCGAACTCCGGCAGCGCCAGGAAGAACTCGTAGTTGTCCCGCTCGGGCTCGCGCAGCGGGGACTGCGGGGCCATGTTGATCGCCTTCAGTCGTGCTTCTTTCTTGTTCTTGGCCGGGCACACCTCGACGCACACCCCGCATCCGGTGCAATCCTCGGGGGCGACCTGGAGGGTCATCATAAAGTCCTTGAACTCGGGACCGCGGGCGGCCGCGGCTTTGAAGGTTTTGGGCGCGCCTTTCAGGTATGACTCGGGATAGGCCTTCATGCGGATCGTGGCGTGCGGGCACACCAGGGCGCACTTGCCGCATTGTACGCAGGTCTCCGGGTCCCACACCGGAATCTCCAGGGCGATGTTCCGCTTCTCCCAGCGGGCCGTGTCCGTCGGAAAAGTTCCGTCCACCGGCAGGGCGCTGACCGGGAGTTGATCGCCTTCGTTGGCGATGATCCGGGCCGTCACCTTGCGGACGAACTCCGGTGCCTGCTCCGACACCGCGGGCGGACGCCGGATCGTGCTGGTCACCTGGTTCGGGACCTTAATTTCGTGCAGGTTGGCCAGGGTCTGGTCCACGGCCCGGAAGTTCTGTGCCACCACGTCCTCGCCCTTGCCGCCGTAGGTCTTGCGGATGGCCTCCTTGATCTTGCCGATGGCCTCCTCGCGCGGCAACACCCCCGAGATGGCGAAGAAACAGGTCTGCATGATGGTGTTGATGCGGGCGCCCATCCCGGTGATCTTGGCCACCTCGTAGGCGTTGATCGCGTAGAGTTTCAGCTTCTTGTCGATGATGTCTTTCTGCGCCTCCGCCGGCAGCGTGTCCCACACCTTGTCCTTCGGGGCGGTGCTGTTGAGCAGGAAGGTGGCCCCAGGGGTGGCGTAACGCAGCATGTCGTACCGCTCCAGAAAGACCTCCTGATGGCAGCCGATGAAGTTCGCCCGGTCGATCAGGTAGGCGGACCGGATCGGACGGGGACCGAAGCGCAGGTGCGACACGGTGACCGAACCGGCCTTCTTGGAGTCGTACACGTAGTAGCCTTGGCAATAGAACTTCGTGCCTTCGCCGATGATCTTGATCGAGTTTTTGTTGGCCCCCACCGTGCCATCCGCGCCCAGCCCGAAGAACACCGCCCGCACCACGTCGTCGGCCTCGGTCGAGAAGGACGGGTCGTACTCGATGGAATTGTGAGTGACGTCGTCTCGAATACCCACCGTAAAATGGTTCTTGGGCTTCGGCTTTTTCATCTCATCGAAGACCCCCTTGACCATGGCCGGCGTGAATTCTTTGCACGACAACCCGTAGCGCCCGCCGATGACCCGCGGTCGCCGTCCGAATCCGTCCCGCCCGGCGAAGTAGTGCTCTTCGAGAGCGGTGATCACGTCCAGGTAGAGCGGCTCGCCGGGGCCGCCCGGCTCCTTGGTCCGGTCCAGCACCGCGATGCTTTTCACCGACCGAGGCAGGGCGGCCACGAACCGCTCCGCCGCGAACGGGCGATACAGCCGCACCTTCACCAGGCCCACCTTCTCGCCCTGGGTGTTGAGATACGCCACCGCTTCGTGGGCCGTCTCGGCTCCGGAGCCCATCAGCACGATAACGCGCTCGGCCTGCGGGTCGCCGACGTAGTCGAACAGGTGGTATTGCCGACCCGTGATGGAAGCGAATCGGTCCATCGCCTTCTGCACGTGGTCGGGGCACGCCAGGTAGAACGGATTGCAGGCCTCACGGGCCTGGAAGAACACGTCAGGGTTCTGGGCCGTCCCGCGCAACACGGGCCGCTCCGGGTTCAACCCCCGTGCCCGATGTTGGCGGACCAACTCGTCGTCGATGAAGGCCCGCAACTCCTCATCGCTCAGTTCCTCGACCTTCATCTCCTCGTGCGACGTACGGAAGCCGTCGAAGAAGTGAAGGAAAGGGATGCGGGACTCGAGGGTCGCGGCGTGTGCGATTGCCGCCATGTCCTGAGCTTCCTGAACCGATCCTGAGGCGAGCAGTGTAAACCCGGTCTGCCGGCAGGCCATGACGTCCGAG
>JBGPAW010000121.1:0-9604 GCA_041480905.1 Phycisphaerae bacterium | reverse complement strand
CCACCACGACCAATTTTCTCAATAATCTGTGCGGAATCGGCGGAGCAGGGATGATACCCGTCGTCTCGCTCGGTCTGCTAGGTCTCCGCTTCGCCCGACGCCGCGGTCGGCGCGCCTCGATCACGTGAATCGTAAGTGAGAACGGCGACACCCGCGCGAAGGAATGCGAGTTCGGGGTGTCCGTCAGTCGGAGGGGAGGGCGCGGGCGTCGGGGCGCTCCGAGGTCCCCACGCGGATCAAACCGGCGTCGGCCCAATTGAACCGGTCCTGGACGGCGGCATGGTCACCGAACAGAACGCGGAGTTCGAGGGTGGCGGCGCCGCGGACATCGATCCGAACCGGGCCGCACAGTTGGCCAACGCGAATGTGTTCCTGACGGTAGCGCACTTGCCCGTTCACCTGAATCTCGGCGGTCACGTCGGCGAGCGGGCCGGCCGAGTCGTCCACCCCGAGATAGGTGACGAACCAGGCGTAGGCGCCGGCCAGGTCGTAGCGCAGCGAGCATTCGCTGTGGACGCCCAGGCCGTGGTCGAACCCACGGTGCGCGAGGCGCATCGGGCCGCCGAGCACGTTGGCGTCCTTGACGTAAGGCCAACTGAGTGACAGCATCGGAGTATCTTGGACGCTGATCGGTTCGAGGGCGCTGAGCCAGACCCAGCGGCCTCCGGCCAGGTCGAGACGGGCGATACGGTCCCAGGGCACCGTCCGCGGAACGCGGCCGAACAGAGTCAGGGCCAGCTCATCGCCGGTGCCGGTCAGTTCGTCGGTCGTCAGGCGCGAGCCGTCCTGGAACATCACGGTGGCGCGCAGCGCTCCGCTCCAGCGCGGGGCTTCCGCCACCAGATCGACGGCCACCACCTGCGAATGGGGTACGGTCATCGCGCTGCCCTCGGCTTCAAAGGTTACGTGGCGGTCATCAATCGCCAGCAGCAAGCCGTGCAGCACGTCGCCGTTGGTGAGTAGAAGGCGGTCCTCAGAAGACCAAGGACCGCCGGCGGAGGAGGGAGGGTCAAGTGCCGGGCGCGGAGTGCCCGGTGCCGAGTTGATCCACGCGTCGATGCCGGCCAACGGGATCGCGAGCGTGCCGAGGGCGGTGGTGGCCAAAAGAACCGCCTCGTCGTTCCCCGATTGCGCGGCGTAATCGTCGGAGTGCACGGGCTGACCGAAGAGTCGGTCGCCCCCCGCCAACTGCACTTCCACCGGTGGGCGGGGAGGCGGCGTGCGACCTGCCGGACGGGGTCCGGCCGGGGTACGCTCGTGGGTTACGACGATCTGGACGATTTCGTCGGGTGGTATGGTGATGAGCGCGGGATCGCCATCGGTCTCCAGGGTCAGCCCGTCGGTCAAGGAGAAGGCGCGCAGGTTGCCGTGCTGCGGCGCATCGGCGAGCGTCTTGACCACGACTTCGGCCGGTTCGACCGCGACGGACGGATTCCACGAAAGGACGGCGGCAGGGAGCAGCGCCGACAGTAGAATTGTGCCAATGCTCCTGAACATGACCCTACTTCTGAAAGATCGGCAGCAGGCGGTTGGGCATTTGGAGGATGATCAAGGCCATCGCGGTCCCATATTCGGTGCCCGCCTGCCCCTGCCAAGAACCTTCCTCGGTCTGCTGTGACACGAGTTCGTCGCGGATGGCGGGGAACCACTCCCGCCAGCGTGGCTCGCCGGCCAGAAACATGGCCTGAGCGGCATAGTAGTGACCGTAGAAGTAATGGGCCACCTGTTCCTCGACCGGCGGGCGAAAGCGCATGACGTATTCCAACCCGCGCTCGATCTCCTCGCCCTGATAGATCCCGGCGTATTGCAGGGCGGCCACGCCGGCCGCCGAACGCGCGAACGCCGACCCGCTGGTGTTCAGCATGTAACGGAACCCCCCGTCGGGATTCTGGCTCTTCTTGACGTAGTCGACGGCTTTGTCGATGGTGGTCTTCTCCACGAAGATACCGACGTTGCGGGCGGCGCGCAGAGCCATGATTTCGCAGATGCTGACGGACAGATCGGCGTCGGCCCGGACCGGCTGATACCGCCAGCCGCCTTCGTCGTTCTGGGTGGCGACGATCAGGCGGACGGCCTTGCGGAGTGCCTCGCCGGTCCGCTCATCGCGGGTCATCCCATAGACCTCGGCCAGGAACAGGGTGGCGAAGCCGTGACCGTACATCGGGCCGTGGGAGGTCTCCGCCGCCAGCAGCCCGCCTTCCGAGCGATTGTCCAGGACAAACCGGACGCACCCCTCGATCGCCGGCCCATAGGGTCCGCGACCGGGCACGCTGCCTTCGGAGAGGAAAGCCAGACCCGCCAAGCCGGTGATGGCCACGTGACGACCGTAATGGGACTTGCCGCCGAAGGAGCCGTCGGATTCCTGCTGGGCCGCCAGCCAGACCAGACCCTTGGCGATGGCCACCTGGGCGGCGGGAGGGAGTTCGGGGTCATTGGCGCTCGGAGCGTCGGCTGCCGTGGCGGCACGGACAAGCGGAAGTTGGCAGGACGCGAAGACAGCGAGGAAGACCAGGGTTGGCAGAGTTCCCGGCGGCAAGAGCCTGCGGGAGGAGCTTTCCGCCCTGTCGACCGGCGGGAAAACCGGTCCCACAATCGTTAAGGGAACACGAGCGGGTCTCACGGGGGCGCCTCCTCCTCGGTGAGGGCACGATAGTACTGCTCGATCTGAGGGCGATACTGCTCGATGAATTCCTCCTCGATGCCCTGCAGCAGTTCCTCACGATCGCGCTGCGGCAGGTGCCCCCAACCTCGGCGCGACTCGCGGAACGCCCCGCGCCGCTCCAAGGCGGACTCGGCGCCGCTCCCCTGGTCCACGGACTTGGCGGGCTCGGCTGCGTTCTTGGCACGGCCTCCGTCCTTTCCGCCCGGCTCATCCTCGGTCTTTTTCGGCAGCTCGCGCCGCTCGCCCTGAGACATGGAACCGGCACGGGTGGGCGAACGCTGCTGGAGTGCCATCTTAATGGCATCGTCCAGGCTCTGGAGAATACGCACCTGCACGGCTTGAGTTTCCGGGCCGGGGTCCAGGTCCCGCACCAGGCGGTCTTCCGCCTCGGACATCAGCAAGGTCACCCGGCTCATGACGTCCGCGTCGGCTCCGGTCGTCGCCCTGCGGATCAGTTTCTTGGCCAGCTCGTCATCGCGTGGTTCATCCGTGGCCGGCGCCGTGGAGGGCGGAGTGGGCGGAGGAACCCCATCGCTGACACCCGCCCACACGGTCGTCGCCGGCAGCAGACCACCGATGAGCCAGGCTCCAAGGCGGCGTCGCAGCGCACGTTTCATCGCGAATCTCCCGTTCGGGCCTGGCGGGTCACTCGTTCCGTGAGAACGCGCAGTTGTTCCTGGTCGCGTCCGACGGCCCGCGCCTGGCGCAGGTCTTCCTCGGTCGCTTCTGCCCCAGTGCGGGCGGTCTGGAGCGCGGCGGTCTGGGCATTGAGCGCCTGCTGCATCGTCTTGATCACAATCAGCTCGGCCACCGGCGGCACGGACGGCTGATGGGGGGAGGGCCCTTGGCCGCCTCCGCCACCGCTTTCGCCTTCGGCGAACTTGTCCGGCGAGGGCAAGGTCTCGATGGCGGCGAGCGCGTCAATGAGCTGGGTCAGTTCGGTCACGACGCCGCGTTGGTTCTCCAGGAGGGCGGCGTCCAGGCGTCGAGCGGCCAGGGCCTCGCGGGCCGCCACCATCTTCTCACTGACCCGGTCCAGCACCCAGGCGTAAACCGCCGTGTCCTCCAATTCGTGGCGGACGATGACGGTTTCGGCGCGCAGGCTGTCCTGTTGCTCCGCCAGACGGGAGGCCCGGCGGGTGACGGCGCGAGTGAGCTGGCCTTGGGTCTTCGTGTTGTCCACCAGCTCGACGGACGCGCCGTTGACTTCCTCCTGTCGATCGCGGAGTTCTTCCAGTTGGCGGCGCGTTTGGGCGAGGGTCTTCTGCATGATCTGGTGGTCGGTCTGGGCGACGAGAAGTTGCAGTTCGGCAAGAGCGGCCTGTAGCGCCGCGACGGCCTCCCGTTGGTCCGGCACGGCTTCCTGTCCGGCCGTGGCGCGCAGCTTCTCTTCGGCACGTTCCATCGGTGGAACCGCGTGGTTCAACTCGGCGGAGGCCTTGGCCGTCGGCGGCGCGGCGCTGAGTTCCGCGCCGAGTTGCCGGGCATTGCGCCGGACGGTACGCTGCTCGTCAGCCAACCCGCTCCAGGCGTCCGTGGTGGAATCGGCTCGCGTCGTTTCTTCAGTGGCGGCCAGCAGGGCCTCCTGCCGGCGGAGAAGTTCCGCCACGGCGTCGAGCATGCGCTCCGCTGACTTGCGCAGCTCGGCCAGTTCGCGGAGTTGACGAGCTTCCAGGGCGGCCAGGACCTTGGCCAGACCGTACTCGGCGGCGCGTTGGTCGAGCGCCGCCGCCGCGGTGCGGTTGTCGGCCAACGCCGCGGCGGCTTTCTCCATCCGCGAGTGAACCCCGTGCGCGACGGCGGCCCGGAGGGCGCCGTCCAGGGCTTCGGCCGACGCCGGGTCCTTGCCGTGCACCCGTTCGGTGAGCGACCGGCCATTGGTCAGCCATTGGTCCATCTCCCGGGCCAGTTGCTCCTGCTCGCGGACGATGCGGCGGAGTTGGGTGCGTTCCTCGTCGGTGAGATTGCCCAGGGGTTTGCCTACGGCTTCGCGCCCCTGGCGCAGCGCGGCGGCACGCACTTGCTGCTGGCGATCGAGCAGGTCGCGGGCCTTGGCCACCACCCCCTGAAAATCGCCCCACTGGCCCAGCCAGCGGAGGACCCGTTGCAATTCGTCGAGCGCCGCCGCCTGGGCGGCCTGAGCGAGTTCCGCCGGTGCCGGCGAGGACTGGGACTCAGCAAACCGTTCGAGGGCCCGGGCCGCCTGGGTCATGCTGCCGGAGGCCGTGTGGTTAAGTTGCCGCGGGACGCCTGCCGTCTGCTGACGGGTCGGTTCATCAAAAGCGTGATTCAGCCTCACCCGCTCCGCGACCCGTTCGAACCGCTCCGCCACACGCCGGAGTTGCTCAGCCAACTGGGTTTGGCGGCGGGCGAGAGACCGCGCGGGCCCCTGACACTTTGTGTCAAGGGCGGGCCCAAGCCCGCGGCTCGAAGAGGGGAGTGAAGCATCGCCCAGGGCGTTCGACGCGGCGTCGATCGCTTCAACCAGCGTATGCAGTTCATCGCGCATCGCCTCCTGGTCGAACCGCGTTTGCCGCACGCGGACTTCCAGCAGGGCGAATTCGTCGCGCAGGCGATTCTCCAATTCCGCCACGCTGATGACCTTCAGGCGCAACGGCGACGAGGGCGTAGATTGCCCCTCGGCCTCCGGTCCGGCATAGTTGTCGGTGATCGTCACTCGGTAATCCAGCACGTCGCCGGCCTGGAGCTTCCAAGGGGCCAGTTCCCACACGTAGCGGAGTTCCGCGGCGCGGCGGGCCCCCGCCGGGGTCACCGCCGGATGGTCGGCCAAGACCTGGTTGATCGACGCGGGACGGTTGGCCAGCTCGCCGGTCAAGTGGAATAGCCGGATGCCGAAGTCGTCTTCGGCGCGGGCGATGAGGGTCACCGATCCCGCGGGGGTGACCTCGGTGAGCGCGGAGGGTTCCATCACCGTGACGGTGGGGGGCTCGTCGGGCGCGGCGATCAGGCGGTAGTCGCGACGGAAGGCATTTTCAAAGCCGTCCGCGTCGCGGAGCACGATGCGGAACACGTCGCTGCGGCGCAACTCAAACGAGGCGGTCAGGTGGGTCGGTTCGCGGTCGGCGAAATCGAGCGGCACCGGTGGCGCCTCATCGAACTCCAAGCGGGCGGTGGGTTGAGCCCGGTCGTCGAGGCCCGGCGGCTGGCTGGAACGGACCGAGAGCGTGAGCGTGCTGCCGGTCACCGCGCGAACTTCTCCGCTCGCCAAGTCCAGTTCCTCCGCCGCGCGCGGCTGAGCGTAGGCAGGGGCGACCACCCGGACGGTGGCCGCGGCGACGGCGGGCGGCGTCACGACGGTGACGCGGCAGGACGTCCGGGTGGTGTCGGCGTCGCCCGCCTCGAACCAGTACGCCAGGTCGCCGGGGATCGCTTCCAGCGTGCAGTAGAAATCGGCCGACCCCTCACGCTGCATGGCGAAGGTGCTGAGCTGTCCGGCGGCGTCGCGCACGCACACCAGACCGCGCAGGTCGTCGTCCATCCCGCGCGTCACCCGCATGCGGACCAGGAGGGAACCGCCGAGTGCCACCTTTGTGTCCTGTTGAAGCGGTTGAATCTCGATCCGCCGCGGCCAGGCGGCGGAGCCCAAGGGCACCGCATAACGGGTCAACCCGATCCGATACCAACCGGGCGCCCCCCACCCGATCATGGCCACGAGAGCGATCACGAACAGGGCGCTCAGGGCGCAGTAAGCCAAGGGGCGCAGCGTCAGGGCCTCTTCCAGCGGGAAGCGCCGCACCGTGCGGGTGGTGTCGTCGATCACGCGCCGGACCAGTGCTTCTGATCCGAGCGAGGCGGGTTGGTCCATGCGGGTGGGGACGGAGGTTTCCAGAAAGCCCACCGTGCTGGTCAGGCGATCCCCGATCTCGGGGAAATGCCGTTCAAGCCGACCGGCTATCTCGCTCGGCGCGAAGCGGGCGCGCAGGGGCTGGACGATCCAGTGGGCGGTGGCCACGGCACCGCCCAGCACGAAAACCGCGGCGAACGCACCCCGCAGCACCGCGGGCAGCCATAACCACCAGTCGAGGAAGAACAGCAGAGTGAGCGCCAGCAGACCGCCGCTGCCGACGACACCCAGTCCGTACAGCAGCAAACGCCGCCGTACGGTGGTGCGGATCGTGGTAAGGCGCTCGAGCAGACCGGAGTCGTTCACGGAAACCCTCTACGCTCGAAGGCCGCTCCCTTACGGTCGCGGTTCGGAATCAGGGCTGCTCCCTTGTGGTCGCGGTTCGGAATCAAGGTCCCACTAGATCATTCCGTACACTTTCCGCAGAATCCACTCCGCGGCGATCAAAACGACGAACAGAGTAAAGGCTAGCTTGGAATCCCACAGCGTCTCGCTCACGTCGTCGGGGATCCGCACGCTGCGGTCGCGTAGGTCCGCGAACACCTCGGTCATGCGCTCCAGGGGGACCACTTGGCCGCCCGTTTCCGCGGCGAGGTGTTCCAGGGCGGCGTGATCGGCCTCGGGGCGGCGGAATTCCAACGAGGCCCGCTCCACTTGAATGGATGCCGTGGCGACCGGCTGGGAAGCCGGGTCCGCCGAGGGCAGACCCTCGACGGCGAAACTGAACGTCCCCGCTCCGGGGGGGATGAACGAGCCCTCAAAGAGCGGCGACGCGCTGCCCAAGCGTTGGGCCTCTATCTGCGCTACCGGCCGGTCATCGCGATCGTGGACCGTCAGGCGCACCGGCTCCTCCACGACGGACAACAGTGCGGGATCGTTGATCTGCACCTGGACGTCCACGCGCTCCCCGTACTGGTATCGACGTTTCCTCGGCCGAAGCACCAGTCGGCGGTCGGTGCCCGGTTCGCGCGCGGGCATCAGCGTGCGGACCACCTGCACCCAGTAACCATCGTAGATCAGCTCCCCCGCTCCGCGGCGCCAGCGCCAAGTGTCGTCGGAAGCATGGAACAGGGTTTTGCCCGCTCCGTAACGCCCCAGAACCACCAGGGGCATGGGGCCGTCGCCGCCCTGCATCGTGGGGTGCTCGAGCAGGACTTCCGCGCCGGGCCTGGGTCCCAGCGTGCGGGCGAACCAGTACCAACCGGGAAGCGTCGAGACGGGAGAAGAGGGATTGTGCATCGCGGATTGCGGATTGCGGATGGGATGAGTTTCACCCGCCTCCGAGCCGCGGCCGCCAGGGAGTGGTCCTCCAAGGTCAAAGCGAAAAAGCCGACTGCGTTCGCCTTCCGGGGTCACGCGGGGAACGAAGGGGGCGGTCAAGGTCTCCGCGTACCCGCCGAGGAAGTCCGGATCGATGCGGACGGGGACCAGCTTCTCCAGCACGGTGCCGCGGAAACGATGCGGGGCATTCCGCTCGCCGGCGATCAGACCAAACCCGCCGCCACGCCGGCCCACGAACTCGACCAGCATCTGGGCCTGAGCGGGGCTCAGCCAGTCACCGGCCGGATCGACGTCTCCAAACAACACGACCTCGTACCCTTCGAGTTCCTCCGGCGTCTCGGGGAAACGACGGATGGGCGCGGTCCCTTCCTGGGCGAACTCGGCGTCGGCACTGAGCAGCAGAACGCTGGTACGCACGGTTCCCTCGCGGACCAGGGCGTTTTTGAGATAGCGGTACTCGAAGCGGGGCTGTTGCTCCACATACAGCACCCGGGCCGGCTCGTCGCGGACCCAGACCTCGAAGACTTCCGTGTCGTTGTCGGCGTCTGCGTCCCCGGTCACGGGCAAGATTTGCACACGATAGCGCCCCCGCCCGGCGTGGGTCGATTTGGTGCGGAGTTCGACTTCCACCGAGCCGCGGGGTTCGGC
Organism: Phycisphaerae bacterium; assembly: GCA_041480905.1. Classification (GTDB taxonomy): domain Bacteria; phylum Planctomycetota; class Phycisphaerae; order UBA1845; family UBA1845; genus JAAEQG01. The sequence goes on along the minus strand of JBGPAW010000121.1, from coordinate 1,148 downwards.
CCGCCCCTGACGCTCTCCGCCAAGAACCCGCGCGGCGCGATCCGCCTCCGCGGGCTCCTGCTCCCCGCCGACCTCGACGGTCGCTGCCGCCACGACCCGCCCGCGGACCTCATCGAGCAGTTGGACCGTGACCGGGACGGGCGTGGGTAAGCCGGTCGCCTGGAGCCGGACGCGCACGGCCATAATGTCCTTGGCGAACACGTTGCCATCCCAGGCGACCGAGTCGATTCCGACATCGCGCGGCGGGATCGGCGAACCGACCCGAAGAGGGTAGATGGGAACCTGCTGGGCTTGGGCGGCGCCGATCGCCCCGGTGAGAGAACCGGGCCCGGTGCTCTGCCCATCGCTGGCCAACACGACCGCGGCGAGACGACCGCCTTCGGTGCGACCGAGGACTTGCTCCAAACTGCGGGCCAGGTTGGTGCTGGTACCGTCCGCGGTCAGGCGAGCCAGTTGGGCCGTGAGAGGTTCGAGATCGGCGGGTCCTGCCGTTACGGCGAGCGGTTGGGCGTCGCCGGCGAATTGATAAATCCGCAACTGGTTGCGCTCCAGCAACGCGCGCAGGGCCGCGGCGTCGTCCGCGGTCCATGCCCGGCGCACCAGGTCCAGACGACTGAGTTCGGACGAAGCGGCGTCCGCCGGGCGCGACTCCACGGGACCTCCGTCGCCGTCGATCCGCGACATGCTGGCGGACGTGTCGATCAGCAGGGCCACGTGCGAAGGCGACACCAAGTCGCGCTGCAGCACCAGCACGGGACGGTTGAGGAGGGCGATCACTAGCCCGGCCAGCCCCACCCGCAGAGTCGCCAGAATGATACGGCGAGTCGTCCGACCCTGTTCGCGGCGATACGCGAAGGCGATGAACAGCAGCACCACCAAGCCAAGCGCCAGCACCAACCAGCCCGGAAAGGGTGAATTCCAGTGCAGATGAATGGGAGCGTCGCGGCCCAGCCGAATCCGGTCAAGACCGAGGAGCCATTCCGCGGCGCGCAACAGGATGGACCGGTCGTCCGTCATATTCGGGTCACCGAGCGGCGTCGTTCGTCGCGGGGGTGAGCGTGGCGCATGGCCAACCACGTTTCACAGAGCAGCAAGGCCAGCACGGCGTACACGATGGCCCGTCCCAACTCGCGGGTACCGGCGGCACT
>JBGPAW010000120.1:0-9641 GCA_041480905.1 Phycisphaerae bacterium | reverse complement strand
GTTCAAGGAAAGCGCTTCCGGCTCGAGCAGGCCGACGTCGACCCGCACCCCCGCCTCCCGCAGCCGCTGGATGCCGCCGCCGGCGACCGCCGGGAACGGGTCGCGCATCGCCGCCACCACCCTGCTGACGCCGGCGGCGATCAGGGCCTCGGTGCACGGCGGCGTCTTGCCGTAATGGCAGCAGGGCTCGAGGGTTACGTACGCCGTCGCCCCGCGCGACTCCTCTCCGACCCGCCGTAGCGCTTCCGCTTCCGCGTGCGGCCACCCAAAACGCCGGTGGTAGCCTTCTCCGATGGTCCGGTCACCTTTGACCAGCACGCAGCCGACCATGGGATTGGGTTCCACCCGCCCTTGCCCGCGCCGGGCAAGTTGGAGAGCACGACGCATGTATTCCTGTTCGGCAGCAGTGAAGGCGTTGGCCATCGGTCCATGATCCCTTGAGCTATCAGCCAGCCCCGGAGCCAGAGTCGAGTGGGTCACTGACCTGTATTGCCATCCTGCAACATCTTGTTTCTCTCGCAAGCTCTTTGGAACCGCTGATGAACGCAGATCAACGCAGATTTGGCGACCTCCCTGCTCTATCTTATCTGCGTTTGTCAGCGTTCATCTGCGGTTTCATCTCAGCCGGGTTGTGCTAACAGCCGCGCTGTATTACAAACGCGTCTGATCTTGTTTTCCTGGCAAGATTCTTCTTCTCTGTGGCCTCGGTGTCCTCTGTGGCTAATAACCTGGATTGAGCACCGGCTTTCCGCTTTCGACGTTTTGACTTTTCGGCGTTTCGACGTTTTTGCTTGTTGCCTCGTTGCCTTCGTGACGATTACGGAGCGCAGTGACCCCAGTTGGCGTTGACCGCGCTGACGTCGGCTCCGCCGACGGTGCCGCTTTCGTCGAGGTCCGCACGGCAATTGGTGCCACCCCAGTTAGCGTTGACCGCGCTGACGTCGGCACCGGTGACGATCCCGCTGTTGTTCACGTCGCCAATCAGCCCGCGGACGACGAACACGTCCGTACCCGGCGGGCTGCCGGTGAGCGCGCTGAGGTCGAACCGATAGGCGGCGGCGTTCTCCAAGGCCGGGGTGAAGGTGCAGCGCAGGTTGCTCCCCTGCGGCGTGCAACTCATCACCGAGATCCCGTTGTACGGGACGAAGCTCGGCGGCCCTGGACAGGTGCTGTCCCAAGCGAGGGCCGGGGCGCCGCTCGGCGGACAGTCGAAGTGGAAGTCCAGCCGCCAGATGCGTCCCCAGCGCGGCTCGGTGCCGCCGCTGACCAGCGGCAACTCGCACCGCATGCCCGCACTACCCGCCGTACCCAGGAACTTCGGCGTGTAGGGCGCGCACTCATCGGGGATACCGTTGGTGTCACAGTCCGCGCTGGTGCCGGCGGCGATGTCGTCGGCGTCGGGGACGCCGTTGGCATTGCAGTCCATGCCGTATTCCCACGTTTCGCCATTATCGGGGGTACCATCGTATCCCCCGAACAGAACGGCCACCCGGCGTGCGCTGTCGTATCCAAAGGCGGGTGAGTACCTCGCGTTGGGCCCGGTAGCATCTCGCAGAGTCCAGGTTTGCCCGTTCCATTCCCAGGTATCGCTTTCGTTCGCTCCGCTGGTGCCTCCGAAGAGTACGCTCACGCCCCGCGCGCTCTCGTAGGTCATGGCATGGTCGTACCGTGCCCTGGGACCAGTTGTGGCCCGCAGGGTCCACCCGCTCGCGTCCCACTCCCACGTGTCACCCAACGGTGGCCACCCATAGACCCCCCCAAACAGTATAGTCGCGCTGCGGCCGCTGTCGTAGGTGAGTGCGTGGGCGCATCGTGGGCTGGGAGCATTGGTTCCGCCAGGATCTCCCGGGTGCGCCAGTGTCCATACCATACCATCCCATGCCCACGTATCACCGAAGCGATCGGGGTCGTTACATCCACCGAAAAGCACGGTCACCCCCCGGGCGCTGTCATAGGCCATGGCGCTATCGCTTCGGGGACTGGGCCCAGTGGTGACCCGCAGGCTCCAGGTGCTCCCGTCCCATTCCCACGTATCTCCATAGTAGTACCTGTTGAGATCGTCCCCGGAGAAGCCACCGAAAAGCACGGTGACGCCCCGGGCGCTGTCGTAGGCCATGGCGTGCCCTACTCGCGGGCTGGGGCCGGTGGTGGCCCGCAGGATCCACGTGCTGCCATTCCACTCCCACGTGTCTCCGTAGAAGTTCGGAACACCGTGGTACCCGCCGAAGAGCACGGTCACCCCCCGAATGCTGTCGTAGGCCATGGCATGATTCCATCGCGGGGTGGGGCCGGTGGTGGCGCGGAGCATCCAGACCGGGTCGGCGGCGACCGCCGCCTGCCCTCCAACGGCTGAGAACATTCCGCTCGCCAGAGCGAGCCCAACGACATGGGTGCTGAACCGTTGCATTCTCGTGCCTCCTTTGAATTGAGTTGCCAACTACCGAACCGCGCCAGCCATCCCCCAGGTCCAGAGGACCTGGGCCACCCAGCCGGACCCGTGATGCGGCGCCAAACGCATGGGGAATGATACCACCCCACGTACGGGCACCGCAAGGAGAATCCCGCAGGAATCATTCGAAGGTCGGGCCAGGCGGCCCCTCTTGCCGCCCCGTAGGGACGGTTGAGCCTCGCCCATCCTTTAGACGCCGCAAGGAAGGTGCTCCGCCGGGGTTCCCCGTCCCGTAGGGACACCATGAGAATAGCCCAGCGTTTCAACGCTGGGAAAGAAGCGCGTTCCAAACCGTTCGAGTCCCGTAGGGACGGCAGAAAGTTTCTCGCCCACAGGCCGGCCGGTGCTCGTTTCATCCGTCCCTACGGGACTTAATAATGTTTCTGAACCATCCCCATCCCAGCAGTGAACTGCTGGGCTATTCTCAGTTGCCCCTACGGGGCACAGGCGTCGGCTGGTTCGGTCTTGCCCGAACGATCGGTCCCAGGCCTCTTCTCGTCCCGTAGGGACGGCTTGAGAATAGCCCAGCGATTTATCGCTGGGGACACAGACCGTCCCCAACCCTTTCCCGTCCCGTAGGCACGGCGCGCGAATAGCCCAGCGTTTCAACGCTGGGAGAGCGCTGGGCTATTCTCAGTTGCCCCTACGGGGCAAAGGCCCAGATCCCAGACCGATCTTTAACCCCAGACGTAGCGCTCGTCATATTCAATGCCATGTTTCTTAAGGATGCTGACGAACTCTTCTTCAAACGTCCTGGTCCGATGATGCTCTTCCTGGGTATTGATGTAGGCGATCGTGTCGGGCACGCCCGAGATAGCGATGCTGAAGGCCCCATAGCCCTCCTGCCAGGCGAAATCCTGTTGCGTGGCGAAGGTCTCGTGAACCCACTTGGAGGAGCCGCCTTTGATGAGTTGGATGCCCTTGGCGATCGTGAGCGTGGCGGGCAAGGAAACCAGCAAGTGCACATGATTGTCCGTCCCGCCGACGGCCAGGGCTTTCATGTCGTTCTCGCGGGCCAGGCCGCCCAGGTAGGGCCACAGCCGTTGGCGCAGGTCACGTGAAATCAAGTTCCGTCGTTCATGGGTGCTGAAGACATAATGGATCAGGCAGCTCGTGTACGAATGCGGCATTGCGGTCCTCTCTTGAAATCCAATCGTCCCTACGGGACTTAATAAACACCCTGAACCCTGGTTACCCAGCAGTAAACTGCTGGGCTATTCCCACAAGTCCCTACGGGACAGAAGACTCCCCCGAAGAGTACGGTCACGCCCCGGGCGCTGTCGTAGGTCATCGCGTGAGTAGTCCGCGGGCCGGGGCCGGTGGTGGCGCGGAGCATCCAAACCGGATCGGCGGCGACCGCCACCTGCCCTCCAACGGCCAAGAACAAACCGCTCGCCAGGGCGAGCCCAACAACATGTGTCTTGAACCGTCGCATTTCCGTGCCTCCTTGGAATTGAGTTGCAAACCACCGAACCGCGCCGGGCCCGTGATGCGGCGCCAATCTGATTTTGGATGATACCACCCCACGTACGACCGCCGCAAGGAAAACCTGGTCGAAACGCCGAAGCGTTATCTACCTAGCCAACCCGATCCGGGCGAGGACCGGCCGATGATCGCTGCCTTCGCCGACTCCCGTGCGATACGCGACGCAGGTCAGTTCCGGGCTGAGATAGATGTGGTCGATCCGCAGGCCGGGAAGGTAACGCCCCAAGCCGTCCACCGGCCAGGTGGTCCCCCGGCCCCAACCGGCCAGGTCATGACAGGTCGTCAGCCCAAGATGGCGGAGCGCGCCGCCCAACCGCGAACGGGGAGTGAAATTGAAGTCGCCGACCAGCGTCACCGGGTTGGACTCCGTGGCTGTGACCTCGAGCAAATCGGCGAGTTGGGCGCACTGCTGACGAAAGTGCTCCACGCCCTTCGGCGGCACCAGGTGAACGCTGATGAACGTCACCGGCCGCTCGTCGATGAGCACCGTCGTCTTCAGACACGGTTTGGTCAAACCGGCCAAGGTTAAGCGGACCGGGTCTGAGCCCGTGAAGGGCAACTTCGAGTAAACGGCCATGCCGTAATTGTCCCCGCGGGGAATGGTGACCACGTACGGGTATCGCGTGCCCACCGCGGAGAAAACGGCCTCATGCCAGAACTCCGTATACTCCTGGACGAACAGGAGGTCGGGGTCCGCCGCGGTGATTTCGCGCGCCAACGATCCGGTGTCGCGGCTGGACCCCAGCAGGTTCGCGCTCATGACGGTCACGGTCCTCCCGGAGACTCGTGGCGTCTGATGAGGCCAATAGCCCCGCAGCTCCGGGCCGACCGTGAACACCACCGCGGGCAGGGCGGCGAGACCCAGCCGCCACTTTCGTCCGACAGCCAGGAGTGCTCCCCCCACCGCCGCAGCCAACCCTCCATGAAACGCGAACGTGTCGATGTAGAAGGCGATCAGCGAGAGCGCGGCGTGCCGCGGGGACGTCGTGCGAAAGTCCGGCCGCCACAGGAACGCAAAGATCAAAGCCAGGTACCACGCGCTCAGGGCCAGCGAAGCTCCGAACTGAACGCTCCGCTTCAGGGTAGCCGCCTGCGGGGCGCGGGGCGGCGCGCCTTCCGCTGCGGGAATGAAAGCATCGTCCGTTTTCAGGGGAGTCGAGTCCCGTTCCACAGGAGTCGTCCTTGTTTACGCCTTCTCCACGGTATACGATAGGGGTATGAGGTTCAAATCGGTGCTGACTACCGATGCGGCGGCGGCGTCGGCCGCCCAGGCGCTCAGCGCGGGCGTCCAGGGCTACACGCCCGACTTGGCCGTCCTGTTTACCTCCCACCACTACGACCCGGACTTCGAGGAACTGCTCTGCGGCGTGTACGGGACCATCAACGCGCGGAACCTGGTCGGGTGTGCGGCCGATGGGATTATCGGACCCAACCACGAGGTGGAACGGCACCCCGCCGCCGTCTTGTGGGTCGCCGAACTACCCGAAGTGCGAGTCCTGCCCTTTATTTTTGACCACACCGACCTGCAAACGCTGACCACGAGCGAGGCGCTACGCGAGCGCATCGGCGTCCCCCCGCGTGACCGCCCGAGTTTCGTAATCCTTCCCGATCCGTTTTCCATCCCGGCCGACGATCTGCTCAGAGGCCTGGATCGAGCCTTCCCCGGTTCGCCGATCGTGGGCGGCCTGGCCAGCGGCGCCGAAGCCCCCGGGCAAACCCGTTTGTTCTTGAACGACCAAGTGTTCCGCCAGGGGGCCGTCGGCGTGTCGTTGACCGGCAACGTGAGCATCACCACCGTCGTCTCGCAGGGTTGCCGTCCGGTCGGCGGGACCTACGTCGTCACCGGATGCCAGGACAATCTGATCACGGAGCTGAGTGGGCGACCGGCTTTTGACGTGCTCAAAGAGGTGTATACCTCCGCGTCCGCGGAGGAGCAGGGGCTGATGCAGACCGGCGTGCACGTGGGGCGCGTGGTCAACGCAGCCCTCAAGAAATACGCCGCGAGCGATTTCCTGGTGCGGAGTATCCTGGGCGTCGTGGGGAACAAGGCCCTTGCCGTGGGCGATTATCTGCGCCGCGGACAGACGATTCAATTCCACGTGCGGGACGCCGAGACCGCCGACGAGGACATGCGCTCGTTGCTTCAATCGCGGGTGGTGGACCGGAAGCTTTCGCCCGCCGGAGGGCTGCTGTTCACCTGTAATGGGCGCGGGGCACGCCTATTCGGGGAAGCGGACCACGATATCAAGGTCGTGAACGAATTGATGGGGGGGTGTCAGGTGGCCGGTTTCTTCACCGCCGGCGAGATCGGGCCGATCGGCAACACGACGTTCGTCCACGGCCTCACCAGCAGCCTGGTCTTGTTCACCTCCATCAAGGTCCGTACGTAGGTGCCCGAAAAGGGCTTAGTGCCACTGCTCTCTGAGGAGTGCGTTGGACGTGGGTACCTCTGCCTCTTGCCTCGTTGCCTTTCCTCTAAGCAAACCTGTTTCACGTGAAACAGGTTTGACAGTTTCACTTGAAAACACACCAAACCTGCCGGACGGGTTCTCTGACTCCTCGCTCGACCCGATGAACTGGGTCTTCGACGGGTAGTATGGGTACACAAACAAATGCTTCGTATACCGCGCAACCGCGAAACCGACTTCCTCGTGATTCTGCGAGCGGTCCATTTGCCCTTCCCGGCGTGTGCTACTATCATTCCCTACCTTTGGGGGTATAGCTCAAATTCTGGATCGAAAGAGAGGCTTGAATCATGCTGATCTCCGCCAAGATGTGCAAGAAGTTGAACGAGCAGGTGACCCATGAATTCTACGCTTCGCACTTGTACCTGGAGATGGCCTGCGCCTTCCACGTGCAAGGGCTTAGAGTCTTTTCCCAACGCTTCTTCAAGCAGACTCAGGAGGAGCGCGAGCACGCCTTGAAGCTCGCCAAGTACGTTCTCGATGTGGGCGGCGAGGTCAAGCTCGCCGGCATCGATAAACCCACCGGCGACTTCTCCTCCGCCAAGATCATGGTCAAGGCCGCCCTCGATCACGAGATGAAGATCACCAAGCAGATCAACGATCTGGTCGCGCTGGCCCAAGGCGAGGACGATCACGCCACGCGCAATCTTCTCCAGTGGTTCGTGGATGAGCAGGTCGAGGAGGTGGGCAGCATGGCCGAACTGCTCCAGCTCATTGAGATGGCCGGCGAGAAAAACCTCCTCCTGGTCGAGGCGCGTTTGGCCCAGAGCATGGCGAGCGCGTAGTGCGGTAAGTTCTCAGCAGGACCGCCGGCAAAACGGCCGCGGGGATCGCCGCCAGCACCAGCCACAGACTCAGCGAGATCAGCATCCCTTCCTCGAAGCGGTGAAACTTCTCGATGAGGATGTGGGCGATCAAGCCCAGCGTGGGTACGCGTACCAACGTGGAAGTGGGCAACTCTGCCAGGGCCAGGGCCGCCGCCAGACAGACCCCGAAGAGCAGCGTCGGCCAAGACAGGGCCGCCGAGATGCGCAGGGTTACGTCGGTGTCGTCCGCTCCGTCGGCGCGGGCCTGCCAAGCCAACTCCTGAGGTAGGGCGCGCTCCGCCAACTCCATCACCACCATCCCGATCCAACCGAAGCGGGCCACGTAACCCAGCACGACCATTGGCCAGTGGTCATAGATTGACGTGACCGATTGGTAAGCGGACAAGAGGGCCTCGCCTACCAGCGCACCGGGCAAGGCCCCGAACCCCAAGGCCCACAACAGGGCGATACGGCGCCAAGTCCGTCCGGCGGCCACGCCCACGCCCATGCCCACCACCAGCAATCCGCTGCCTCCGGTCACGAGCAGCGACTCGAGCAGTTCCATGCCATACGTTCGCAGAGCGCCGGTCATCACGCCGCATGACTTCAGCTTGACGCTCAGTGCGGCCAGAGGGAGGAGCACGGCCAACGCAAAACACCCCCCGGCGAGCAGCGTCAAGAACAACGAACCACTGCGTACCCCGGGGACTTCGGTGGCGGGGTCTTCTTCCCTGCGGCCCCCGCCGGCGATTCGGGCGGTCACCATCAGAGCTAACAAGATCGCGCCCGTCAGAGGCAGAGACGGCCAAAGCGTGTCGATGGCTCGGGCCGATTCCTCCGACCACCCCAGCAACTCGGTCGCGTACACCAGCACGCCGCAGGCGTGCGGGACGCTGTATTCGCCCAGAAAGATAATGAACAGAACCATGGCCGCCGCCGCCAGCGGCGCGACCAGCAGGGGCAGCACCGCGCGCAGAAACGCATGGGCCGGGGTCGTTTCCAGTAAGGCCGCCTCATAGGCGCCCCGCCCCAGGCGTGACCACGCCGTCCCGAGGAGGAGGGCGGGAATCGGGTAAGCCCATAATGCCCACACACCCACGCACTGGACCGAGGCCGGTAACGCCGCCGGCAGCAGTCTTTGCCACCCGAACACGTAGACCATGGGGGGGAACCAGAGGGGGGCCGCCAGCAAGGCCGTGAGCACTGGTCGACGCGACAGCCGCCCGACCCGCGCGACGACGTACGCCCCGGGGAGCGAGACCCCCAGCGCGGTCACGGTACCTGCTCCTGCCAGAAGGATGCTCTTGGCCAGGAGGCCCCATTGCCGGTCTGAGACGCTGAACCCGTCGCGCGGGCTGGCGCCGTCCAGAACACAACGGGCCAGCAAGGCGAGGGTGGGCGCCACGAACGCGAGCACGAACACAGCGCCCCCCGCCGCCGGCAGCAGGTGTCTGACCACGCGGGATTTCACGAACGCACCACGTTATCCCATTCGGTTTCGGCGCGGCGCGTTCGGATCATACCGGCGAACCGCAAGAACGCCATATGCGGCGCAATGGTGAAAGCAAAAGCCCGCCCGGCGAAACTTTCACCGGGCGGGCTGGTAGACATCAGCAGAACAAATCGACCGTCGGACCGGTCCAGACTATGGAGCGCAGGCGCCCCAGTTGGCGTTGACCGTGCTCACGTCGGCACCGCCGACGCTCCCGCTCTCGTTCACGTCCGTACGGTAATCCGCCGTGCCCCACTTGGAGTTGACAATGCTGACGTCGGCACCGGTGACGACCTTGCTGTTGTTCGCATCGCCGACCACACCCGAGAGGACATACAGCGTCGTCCCCGGCGGGTGGCCGGTGATTGCGCTCAGGTCGAACTGGTAGGTGGCCCGATCCTCCAGGGCCGGCACGAACGTGCAGCGCAAATCGTTGCCGATGGGCGTGCAGGTCATCGTGGAGACCCCGCCGTACGGCACGAAGACCGGCGGCGGCGGGCAGGTGTTGTCCCACCTCAGGATCGGGACCCCGCTCGGCGGACCATCAAAGCGGAATCTCAGGTCGCGGATGCGGCCCGCCCGCGGCTCCGACTGTCCGCTGCTCAGCACCAGGCTGCCTAACGCACCGACGCTGTCCGCGTTGCCCAGGAAGCTGGGATTGGGCACGCACGTATTGCCAACCTCGTCGCACCACTGCCCCGCCGTGCACGGGTAGCTGCCGTTCTGGCAGTGCCCGTAGGCGTCGCAGGTCTCGCTCCCGGTGCAGAAAGCTCCGTCGTTGCAGGTGGCGTCGGCCAGGCACTGGCACGCCGGACACGGCCCGCCGCAGTCGATCCGCTGCTCCCCCTGGTTCAGGATGCCGTCGCTACAGGTCGGGGCCGGACCGGCTTGAACCCCCCAAATCTCCACGTCGTCGATGTTCCAGCCGCAGTACGTCCAACTCC
>JBGPAW010000119.1:0-9667 GCA_041480905.1 Phycisphaerae bacterium | reverse complement strand
TGTACGAGCGGCGGAACCGGCTGGGCACGGGCCTGGACCGCATGCGCTGGTTCAAGGAGAACACCCGCATCGAACACGGAGCGGACACGCGGGAGTGCGAGATTAAGTTTCAACAGCCGATCCTCTGCGGCAAGTTCGTGGACGCCGACCGCCCCTCGCTGCTGGAGATGACCGAGGCCAAGCTGGCCAATCTCCGGGGCAAGCGGCGTTGGGAGGAAGTCTCCCGAAAACAACAACAACCGATCGGGCGGAGGCTCGCCCGGGAGTAAGACGGTGAGCACGGTAGAGATCAAGACCGGCGGGCTCGGCGGGCAAGGCGTCATTCTGGCAGGGATGATCATCGGGCGGGCGGCCTCCATCTACGCCGACAAACATGCCACGCTCACGCAAAGTTTCGGACCCGAAGCCCGCGGCAGTGCTTGCGGCGCCTCCGTGGTGGTCTCCGATGAGCCCGTGGAATACCCCTACGTCACCCACCCCCACATTCTTCTCGTCCTGTCGCAGGACGCCTGCAATCGGTTCGCCCCCGAGATGGCCCCCGGGGGGACCCTGCTGTACGAGTCCGACCTGGTCCAGCCCCACAACCTGCCCGAAGGGGTCAAACCCTACGGCATCCCCGCCACGCGCATCGCCGAAGAGTTGAAGCGGAGGATGGTGCTCAACATCGTCACGGTCGGCTTCTTCGCCGCCGTCACTGACGTGGTCAGCGTAGAAGCCTTGCGCGAATCCGTCAAATCTTCCGTTCCACAGGGCACCGAAACGCTGAACCTTCACGCTTTCGAGCAGGGCTACCAGTACGGTCTGGCCCTGCGCGAAGGCAAAGCGCCGACGATCGCCGCCGCTCCAACGTAGTCCGACGACCAGTCCAGAGTTTTGGATTCCGGCTCTCCTTCCGGAAAGTTGGCTGGAAGATGTGGGCGCTGAGCCGGCTCTTTTCCAGCCCCGTCAGGGGCGGCATAGGGTAGCCCAGGGCGCCAGCCCTGGGTCACCGTCCGTCCAACAGCCCGAGCCCCGGAGGGGCGACAGAACCATCCCTACGAGAATGTTGGCCCGGGAGTCGGGGCTCGCTTATGTGTTCTGATGGTCCTCCGGTAAGATTCACCCGTTTCTCGGCAAAACTCAGTGGGGCGACGTATGGACGGCGCGGAACCCAAGTTGCAGACCACGGACGGGGCGAGCGTTTCCCGACCCCCCGACCGCCGCAAACGCCGGCGGTGGAGACTTCTCGTCACGCTGGTCGTGCTGTTTGCGCTGCTCGGCTGGTTCGCCCACTTCGCCTATCTGCGGATCACTCGTCGCCCGACGCCTCGGCCGGACTACTGGGCGGCCCAGATCCTCGCCCTCGACCCGCCGCCGCGGGGGGCGATCTCGAGCGAGAAGGCCGCTGCCATTCTCTCCAATCGGCCGTGGAAAACCGACCCGGCCGTCCTCGCGGCGTTTCCGGGCGTCGTTCAGTCCGGCGGATGGTTTCTCGCCCTGGGGGACGGGTGGGACGGATCACGTCCGGATGTCCGCGCTGCGATCACCATGTTTGCGACCGCCGAGTTCAAGACGGCACGGGACGAACTCCGCCATGCGGTTGAAACTGGCTGGCGCGACGCCCCGACTTCGTTACCGATGCCACAACGCGATGCTGTGAGTGTTCAGTATATGGCTTGGATGGGTTGGCTGGCGGCTCATTACCGCTGGAACTTCGAATACCTCGGCGACCTGGAAACCGCCACGGAGGATTGTTGCATAATTCTGTGCTTAGCTCGGCAGAATCGCCGCGCCCGCTTGCCATACTACAGGCGAGTGGATGAGGGTCGCCAGCGGGTTATTACCTCGGCGATGATCCGTGCGGAACAGGTCCCGGGCGTGTCGATCGATACGAGCGCGCTGATGCGTAAGGTGGACAGAATGCTGGGGACCATGCCCACCCTGCACACGATCGTCGGTAAAGCACACGCACTGACGAGGGTGTCCCTAGAAACCATGTACGTGCGCGAGGGAGGCGACTGGCTGGACGTGTGCGCTGCTGCGGAACGGATCGCCCAAGCCGGGTCCTGGTGGGGACGCGGCGGTCGGCGTTCACGGCTTTGGAATCTCACCTCACCCCTGTTCCACGATTATGCCACGGCCTGTGCACGTGCGGACCGGGCCATGGTCCTGCTGAACTCGGCCGACACCCTCATCGGCGCCGAAGCCGCCAAGCGGGCTTTGGCAGGCTTGGGTCTGGGGCCCCTGGACGGGATTGCGGTGTATGGTTTCATGGGCGAGGATCGATTTTCTGAGATCGCGGACGTCTTGCTTGATGAATACACCACGCGGACCGAGCTCGATGCCACCCTGACCCTGTTCGCCTTGAACGAGTATCATTGCCGGAACGATGCGTATCCGGACACCCTCGACCAACTCGTGCCCGAGTTTCTCCCGCGGTTGCCGATCGACTACGCTGACCGGCAACCGCTGCGATATCGGCGTACCGCGGAAGGCTTCCTGCTCTACAGCATCGGACAGAATGGCGTAGACGATGGCGGGAGCTGTCGCAAGCCGGAGTCTCCGTGGACGTCCGGGAATCTGGACGCCGTGTTCAGCGATAGGCGCGGAGACGAGACCGACAAATGAGTGAATGCTCGGATGTTGTCCGTTCGACCGCGGCGGCTCCGGAGTATGTCGCTCCGCTGCTGCCGCCCACGGCCCCACCGCCGGCGATAGCCGAGCGCATCAACTTTTTCAGGGCGTTTTCCTGCTTTTGGTTGTTTCCGAAGCGGCTAGGCCCACACCTGGCCGTCGGTTCGCTCCGACGCGCGGTGCTCGCGCACGGACTGGCCCTCATCCTCGCCACCGGGATCGCTCTCGCCGGGCCGTTGCATTATTGGGTCATCGAAATACTCCCCGGGCTCGGCCTGAGCCTTACGCTCCACACGGTGCGGGTCGAATTAGCTGAAACCGTGCTCCAGTTAGCAGCCGAGTCCACCAGTCCGAAGTGGAGTTGGGTTCCGGTCCTAGTAGCCTTGGGCGCGATCCCGCTCTTTGAGATCGTTCTTCTTATGGTGGCGACGGTGGCCATGCCCTGGTGCGCCGGCGGCGATCGGGCCAGCTCGGTCTGGAAACGCAGCGTCAAGAACGTCTACTGGACTACGACTTTCGGTGTGCCGGTCGCCTTGGTCGTGGTCGCAGGGCAGCAAGTCGACCTTCACCAGTGGGAGCCATTCGACACTCTACTGGCCCTCCTCGGTTTGACGGCGATCTTTCTTGGCGTAGTCCTCGCCGCCCGCATGCTGATCACCGGCGCCCACCGCTACGTCGGCGAGCCCGACGGGCCGGCCTTCGCCCCACGCCAACCGACTTGCGACGACTGCGGCTACGCCATCGTCCACCTGCCGTTGGAGAACCGGTGCCCGGAGTGCGGCCTGCCCATCCGCGAGTCACTCCCCGGCGGACGACGCCAGCCGACGGTCTGGCAGGAACGTGAGTTTCGGGCCAAGGGCTTCCAGGAACTGCTCCGGTTGCAATGGGTCGTGGTGCGGGACCCGAGCTTCTTCCGGCGTATCCCCGTGCACAGCGGGATGGCCTCCGCGCGGCACTTCTGGTGGGGGACGTTCCTGGTCATGTCTTTCGTCATTCTCGCGCTCGTCGAGCTCACGTCCCTCATCACCTGGAACACTAGACCGAATCCCGGCGCGATGAACTGGCTCGGACTGGGGTTCCTTTATGTCCTTCTCCTATTGCTGCTGCACGCGGTGGGCATGCTACCCGTCTGCCTGTGGGCCCAGCTCGGCTGCGGCATCCGCGACTACCGCGTCTCCGCCATCGTCTGCTACTACAGCACGCCGCTCCTGTGGCCGGCCATCCTCGCGGTCCTGGTCACGGTGCTCCTGTTCAGCGTGGCCGGGTTGGCGGGTAAGGGGTTCCTCTCCGACCCTGGTGTGGAGTTTTCCGACGCGCAGGTTTGGTTCTGGGGCGTGGTGGCCTTGATTTGCGTCGGGGTAGTGGCATGGGCCTGGTTCTTCTGGCTGCGCCGTCTTCTCGCGGCGATGCGGGCCGTCTGTTACGCCAACGTGTGAAGCGCCTCGGCCCACGCTTGAAACCGACGCCGATGACGGATAGCGTGCGCACCTTCTCGGCGGGTTTGCCGCCCGAAGGGGAACAGCTATGGAACCGCCAGCGGGTATCGACAAGCTTTGTGTCGACACGATTCGCACGTTGGCCATGGACGCCGTGCAGAAGGCCAACTCCGGGCACCCGGGGGCCCCGATGGCCCTGGCGCCGGTCGCGTACGCGCTCTACTCCCGCTACCTGCGATACGACCCGGCCCATCCGGATTGGCCCAACCGCGATCGCTTCGTACTCTCCGCCGGTCATGCCTCCATGCTGCTCTACGCGGCGTTGCACCTGGCCGGCTATGACCTGTCGTTGGACGACCTCAAGAACTTTCGCCAGTTGCACAGCAAGACGCCGGGCCATCCAGAGTACGGCTGTGCCCCGGGCGTGGAGACCACCACCGGCCCGCTCGGGCAGGGCGCGGGCAACAGCGTGGGCATGGCCATCGCCGAGAAATGGCTGGGCGCCTACTTCAACCGCCCGGAGCACGAGATCGTCAACTACCGCATCTTCGCCCTCCTGGGCGATGGCTGCATGATGGAAGGGGTGACGGCCGAGGCTGCTTCTCTGGCCGGTCACCTCCGCCTGAACAACCTGATCTGGATTTACGACAACAACGGCATCACCATCGACGGCCCCACTTCGCTGGCCTACAGCGACGACGCAGCCAAACGCTTCGAGGCCTACGGTTGGCGGGTGCGGCACGTGGCGGACGTGAATGATTTTGCGGCGTTGTGCGCGGGGCTGGACTGGGCCGCCGAGTTGGCCGACCGCCCGTCGCTGCTGATCGTGGACAGCGTGATCGGCTATGGCGCCCCGACGCGAGCGGGCCAGTCCAAGGCCCACGGCGAACCGCTCGGCGAAGATGAAATCATCGGCGCCAAGAAACACTACGGCTGGGACCCCGCAAAAAAGTTCTACGTGCCCGATGCGGTGCGTGCCCACATGACCGCCCCGGCTAAGGCTCGCGGCGCTGAACTGCACCGGGTGTGGCAGACCCGCTTCGACGCCTACGCCGCGGAGCATTCTGAATCGGCGGAGCTATGGCGCACCATGCAGCGCGGCGAACTGCCGCCCGGATGGGACCAGGGCATCCCACGCTTCGAGCCGGATGCGAAAGGCCTGGCCACGCGGGCAGCCGGGGGCAAGGTTCTGACCGCGATCGCTGAATGTGTGCCTTGGCTCTTAGGCGGAGCCGCGGACCTGGCCGGCTCGACCCAGACGCGGTTGCCCTTCCGGGGTGCCACCACGAGAAACCCCTGGGGCGGGCGGAACATCAACTTCGGCGTGCGCGAGCACGCTATGGCTGCCATCGCCAGCGGCATGGCCCTATCCAAGTTGCGACCGTACGTGTCGAGCTTTCTGACGTTCACGGATTACTGCCGCCCCTCCATCCGTCTGGCAGCGATGATGAAGCTGCCGGTGATCTACGTTTTCACCCACGACAGCATCGGCCTGGGCGAGGACGGTCCCACGCACCAACCGGTCGAGCACCTGGCGGCCCTGCGGGCCATTCCCGGTCTGGACGTGTACCGACCTTGTGACGCGAACGAGACCGCCGAGGCCTGGCGCTGCATCATGTGCATCATGGACCGCCCGGCCCTGATGGCCCTCACCCGGCAAAACGTTCCCACGCTGGACCGTTCCAGATACGGGTCGGCCGCCGGCGTTGCCCGCGGCGCCTACGTGCTGGCGGACGGCGCAGGTGAACCGGAGGTGATGATCCTGGCCAGCGGTTCGGAGGTGTCGCTCGCCGTCGAGGCCCATAAACTCTTGATGGCCGAGGGCGTTCGGGTGCGAGTGGTGAGCCTGCCGTGCTGGGAACTCTTCGAGCGGCAGGAGCCATCGTACCGGGACGCCGTGCTGCCGCCGCAGGTCAAAGCCCGCGTCGCTGTGGAGGCTGGAGTGACGCTGGGTTGGCACCGCTACGTGGGTCCTGAGGGGGCGATCATCGGCCTGGAGACTTTCGGCGCGTCCGCCCCAGCCGAGCAGCTTATGGAGTATTTCGGCTTCACGGCGAAGCACGTGGCGGCCGTGTGCCGCGCGGTGCTGGCCCGAGTGGGTGGCATGCCTTCACGCGGCTGCGACAGCAGTCGCGGGTAGGCATGTATGACCGTCCATGACATGGCTACCCGCGGTCCGCCTGGAGCGGACCGCGTGAAGCCATGCCACCCAGACGCCTGGAGCGGACCGCGTGAAGCCATGCCCTCCAGAAAACGGTGGGCGATGCCCACCCTACGGGGAGTCTGAAGTGCATCCGGTCATTGAGAAAATCGCGGGCTTGGGGCAGTCGATCTGGTACGACAACATCCGCCGCGGTGTGCTCACCTCCGGGGCGTTGCAGGCCCTCCTCGACGACGGCGTCACCGGCGTGACCTCCAACCCAACCATCTTCAAGAAGGCCATCGCCGACAGCGACGACTATCAGGCCGACCTGGCCCGCTTAATCAAGAGCGGCGCCAACGCCATGAAGATCTACGAGACCCTGGCCTTTGAGGACATCCGCCGGGTCTGCGATCTGTTTCTGCCGGTGTACCGGCGTACGGAACGACGCGACGGGTTGGTCAGCATCGAGGTCCGCCCGGCCCTCGCGGATGATACGGCGGGGACCGTTGCGGAGGCGAAACGCATCTTCGCCACCATCGACCGCCCCAACGTCATGATCAAAATCCCGGCCACTGCTGCGGGGATACCGGCTATCACGGCGACCCTCGCCGCGGGCATCAACGTGAACGTCACCCTGATCTTCTCCACCGCGGTCTACCGCTCGGTTATTGGGGCCTACCTCAGTGGCATTGAGAAGTTCGTCGCCGACGGGGGTGACCCGACCGGCATCGCCTCGGTCGCGTCCTTCTTCGTCAGCCGTGTGGATACGCTGGTGGATAAGCTGCTGCAAGCCAAGATCGCCGCGGGGCAAGCGGCCTCGACGGTACTTCTGGGCCGGGCGGCGGTGGCCAACACCAAGATCGCTTATCAGGTTTACAAGCAGGAATTCGCCGGTCCGCGCTTCGCGGCGTTGAAAGCCAAAGGGGCGCGGGTGCAGCGCCCGCTGTGGGCCAGCACCAGCACGAAGAACCCCAAGTATTACGATCTCCTGTACGTGGACACGCTGATCGGCCCCGACACCGTCAACACCATGCCCCCGGAGACGCTCGAGGCGCTCCGCGAGCACAGCCGGGCCGAACCGACCCTGGAGCGCGATTTGGCCGCCGCCTGTGACGTTCTGGTCCGGCTGGAGCAGGCCGGCATCTCCATGGCCGAGGTGACCGAGCAACTCAAGGTCGAGGGCGTTAAGGCTTTTGCCGACTCGTTCGAGCAACTCATCCGTGCGATCGAAGCGAAACTTTGACAAATCCCGCACCGCCGCCATAGCTTAGCACCTCATTGGGATGAGCTACCCCGAGTGGACGCGCCGATGGCCGGCCGATCATTTGCCGACAGACTGATGTTGCCCCTTGCTCGGGCCCACGCGGTGAGGGTGTTCGACCGCTTCATACGCGACACCCAAAACATCGTGGCCGTCCAGCAACGCGTCCTCTCCGAGAAGCTCCAGGCCAACGCCGACAGCGCCTACGGCCGTGACTTCGGCTTCAAACACACTCGCACGTATACCGACTTCATACGGCATGTGCCGATCACGGCGTATGAGGACTTGGTCCCCTATGTCGAACGGGTCAAGCAAGGGGAAACCTCGGCCATGTTCGGGCATGGCCAGCGCGTGCTCATGTTCGCCCTGACCAGCGGCAGCACGGCCGAGCCGAAGTACGTGCCGGTGACGGAGAAGTTCCTGGCGAACTACCGCCGCGGCTGGAACGCCTTCGGCGTCCGCGCCCTGAGCGATCACCCCGGCACAATGCTGCGCCACATCGTGCAGGTCAGCAGTCCGATGGACGAGCAACGGTCCCCCTCGGGCGTGCCGTGCGGGGCCATCACGGGCATCATGGCCGCGACGCAGAAGCGACTGGTGCGTAAGTATTACGCCGCCCCACCCTGCGTGGCGCACATCGGTGACGCCACCGCCCGATACTACACCATCATGCGGCTGGCCCTTCCCAAGGACGTGGGCTTCATGATCACCGCCAACCCCGCGACGCAACTCAAGCTGGTCCGCACGGTCGAGGCCCATGCCGACCGCATGATCCGCGACATTCGCGACGGCACCTTGGACCCCGCCTTGCCGGTCGCGCCGGAAATCCGCGCCGCCTTGGCCTCGCAGCTCCGACCCGCTCCCCGAACGGCCCAGCATCTGGAAACCATCCGGGCACGCACCGGACGGCTGCTGCCCAAGGACTACTGGAACCTTGGTTTCCTGGCGAATTGGACCGGCGGCACGATGGGGCTGTATTTGCAGCAGTTTCCCGAGTACTTCGGCGACACACCCGTGCGCGACGTCGGCCTGCTGGCCAGCGAAGGACGCATGTCCATCCCCATCACGGACGGCACGCCCGCGGGGATCCTCGACGTGAGCGGTAACTTCTACGAGTTTATCCCGGCTGAGGAGGCCGACCGGAGCAACCCCACCGTGCTCCGCGCCCATGAGGTCGCCGCGGGCCGGGAGTACGAGATTCTGCTGACGACCGACGCCGGGTTCTACCGTTACCGCATCGGCGACGTGGTCCGGGTAGTGGGCTTCTTCGGGCCGACGCCCTTGATCGAATTTCTGCACAAAGGGGCCAACACCTGCTCGCTGACCGGTGAGAAACTTACGGAACGCCAAGTGGTGCTAGCCTTCGAGCAGATTCGGCGTGAATCGGTTCTTGCAGCCGCCGACTTCGTGTTGGCCCCGCACTGGGCCGATCCGCCCTATTACGTCCTGCACGTGGATACGAAAAAGGGGGCAGGTACGTTTTCCGCCGACCGCATGCCGCCCACTGGGGATCAGACCACGGAAAAGGTACCTGCCCCCTTTTTCGCAGGCGACCCCTTTCTCGCGCGTGAACTGGCCGGCCGGATGGATAACGCCCTGCGGCAGGTGAACATCGAATACGCTTCCAAGCGCGACACGCAACGCCTGGGCCCGGTGCGAGTCAACCTCCTGCCCGACGGGTATCTTGCGGGGATGCACGCGCGGCTATCGGCCCGGCGTCGGGCCGCCAACGAACAGTACAAGCCACGCTACCTCTACCGTCAACCCGGCGACGACGCCGAGTTCCCGACCTCCGAACCGCGACCGTGAGGGAGCGGAGGAACTCGCGGATTGGAAGAACCCGCGCAGCGAATATGGAATGGTTATTGCCCACCGGGAGCAGGATTTCCTGGGCGTACCGCCAGACTCGTGGTGGGCAGTGCCAACTACTGCTTCACGAAAATGTAATACACCCTCCCTTCGGCGGCGGTGCGGCCGGCGGCTTCGCCTTGGGCGTCGCCCGTGCCCATGAACACGTCGCAGCGCCCCGGGGCGCGGATGGCTCCACCCGTGTCCTGATCGAGGCCGAAGGCTTCGTAGCGTTTCTGGACCAGTTGTGATCCGTATTCCCGCCCGGGCAAAACCGACATCACAAAAGCGACGCAGGCCCGCGGGTACACTTCCTTGTCCGTGGCGATCGTGCGATAGGGCGTCACGGGCTCGTTGAGGCTGCCG
>JBGPAW010000118.1:0-9685 GCA_041480905.1 Phycisphaerae bacterium | reverse complement strand
CGATAGAGGAACGGCAGCGCCGAAAGGGCCTGGTTTTGCGTCGAGGCGTTGGACCCCATACAGGGAGCGTAACATGGAGTGGCGGACGCGGCAACGCCGATGTGCCCGGCTGGTGGCCCGCGGGTGCGGCCAGGAAGCTTGGCACCATGGGAGGCTCGCCCCACTGCTGTTAACATGTCCCGGAGGGACAATCGGGAGTAGCCCAGCGTTTCAACACTGGGAAACGCCAGGCCCCACCCGCGCAGGAGTCCCGGAGGGACGGTAGAAGGAGTATCTCCGACCATGAACGCCGCCGTCCCGGTTCAGTCGTCCCTCCGGGACGCCATCGGTCTCGCGTGAGGTGGTCCCAGCGATGAATCGCTGGGCTATTCTCAACCCGTGCCTACGGCACGCCCGCTGTCCCGGCGTCACGGTAAGATGTTAACAGCAGTGGCCTCGCCCTCCCGTCTGGCCAACGACTCTTGCCAGACCCCGAGGAAGGCCACCGGAGTCCTTTTCGAGACGTGGACCATGCCATGCACGCGGGCGGAATGCGAGGAAGAAGATTCCTGGCACCTTCTTCGTTACGTTTCGTACACGATCCGGCCGTGGCGGGTCGAGCGCGAGATCTTCTCGTGGGCGTGCAGACCGGCCAGCACGAACTCGACGCACGCGGCCCGCATGGCCGGGTCGTCCGACGGGTTGATCTCGAAGGCCTTCTCCCACGCCGGCGGGACGCGCTTGAGCCGTTCGGCGTAGGCTGACACCGGCAGCATGTCCCCCACCTCGATCTTCACCCCCTTGCCGAAGATACCGGCGATCTCGTCGAAACCGTGCTGGTCCACATACTCGTCGAAGACGTGCTTCACGGCCGCCACCTGCACGGCTTCGAGCACCTGCGGCTCGCTCATCTGATGGCTGCTCATCAGGTCCAGCTCGAGTTTGCCCAGGGAGGACGAGATCAAATGGCCCAGGTCGCTGATGCGGGGCACGGCGTTCTTCTCGCCGAGCACAGCCGCCCGGCGACGGGCACTGGCTACCATTGTGCGATAGTTCGCAATCGAAAAGCGGGCGCTGACCCCGGATTGCGTGTCGATGTAGTCGGACTTGCGGGCCTCGATGGTGATCTGCTCGCAAATCTCCTTCATGAACAACGGCACTCGCACCGGATAGGCCCCGTCCAACACGATGCCGGCTTCCTGCTCCATGATGGCGATGCCGGTCTCGCGCTCGCGCGGGTAGTGGGTGCGGATGATCGACCCGATGCGGTCCTTGAGCTGGGGGATCACCTTCCCGCTGCGGTTGTAGGTCGCCGGATTGGCGGAGAACAGGATCAGCACGTCGAGGTCAAACCGGATCGGATACCCGCGGATTTGCACGTCGCGCTCCTCGAGGATGTTGAACAGGCCGACCTGCACCAGCTCGTCCAGCTCGGGCACCTCGTTCATGGCGAAGATGCCGCGGTTCATCCGCGGGATCAGCCCGAAGTGCAGGGCGTCCTCGGCGCTCATGCTCGTGCCGGTCGCCAGCTTGGCCGGGTCGATCTCCCCGATCAGGTCGGCGAACTTGGTCCCGGGGGCGAGGCGCTCCGCGTAGCGTTGCTCCCGCGGCCACCACGCGATGGCGGTGTCGTCACCTTCCGCAGCCAGGCGCTGGCGCGCGTACTTGCTGATCGGCCGCAGCGGGTCGTCGTGCAACTCACTACCGGCGAGGTAAGGAATGAACGGGTCCAGGAGACTGACCAGCCCGCGCATCAGGCGACTCTTGGCCTGCCCCTTCTCGCCCAGGAAAAGCAGATCGTGCCGCGCGAGCACAGCCAGACAGATCTCCGGGATGACGGTGTCGTCGTAGCCGATGATGCCCGGGAAAAGATTCTCCCGGCAAGCCAGCTTGGCCAGCAGGTTATCGTGGATTTCCTGCTTGACGGTCTTGGACTTCCAGCCCGAGGCCAGGAGGCGGCCCAAGGTCGTCGCCTGCGGTACCGAGTTGAGGGTCATCACGCAGCCATTATAGCGCCTCCGAAGCGTACCGGCATCGGACATCTAATAACAGGTTCCCCGCATGTTTGACGGCGCTGGGGGCGGTGGGATGCGCTCAGCCATAATAACGTGTAACATCATTATTTACATGAAATTACGCGCAAAGCTTCGAGTGCCTGGGCAGTCGCCCGACCTCAACCGCCTAGTGTCCGAGAATGGGACACCCAAACCCTGGATCGCCCTATTCGCGGCCTGTCGGGAATCGGCTGCCCGATTCCCCTTGGACGAATCGGTGGGCTGTGGGCACGGTTGTGGCTGTCCGATAAGACTCATAGAATGGGCCTACTTCAGGCGGTCTGGGAGAAGGCGAAGTCGTCGATGAACGACTGGTACGAGGCAGAACAGCGGGCCGAACGGTCCCAGCAGCTTTGTGAATCCCAACGCTGGGAAGAAGCGCTGGACGAGATCGATGCTGCGCTGGAGATCAATCCCCACGACCCCTCGTGGCTGGCCTACCGGGGTTATCTCCTGGACCGTCTCGACCGTCTCGAAGAGGCGATTGAGGCTTACGGATCGGCCTTGGTTCTTCAGCCCGACGACCTCGAACTCCTCCTGGCCTTGGGGGTCGATTTGACGCGGGTGGAGCGGCATGGACAGGCGTTGTCCGTGTTCGAGCGGGCGGCGGCGCTGGACGCGGAATGTGAAACCGCCTACTGCCAGCGCATCCTGAATTATGGTGAACTGGGGGATCACGACCGGGCTGAGGAGATGTTCTACCTCGCCCAGCAGGTCGAGGAGGACTGCCCGGATGCTTTCTTCCACCTGGGGTTGTCGCTGGCTGCCCGGGGAAAGACCGAGCGGGCGCTCTTCTGCTGGACGCGAGCCGTCGAGATCGACCCAGCCTATCCCGGTGTGAAGCAGCACATCGCCCAAGCCCACCGCGCCCGTGGCGATCTGCAACGGGCGCGTGAGTTCTATCTGGCCGAGCTGCGCGACGATCCGGGCAACACCGATCTGCTGGTGGAGATGGGCGAACTGGCCGTGGAAGCTGGCGAATTTCCCGCGGCAATCACGCGCTTCCAGCAGGTTCTGGAACTCGAGCCCGACCACAGCGAAGCGGCGTCCGCCCTAGCCGACGCGCTGCTGCGGACCGGCGACGCCCAGGCGGCCCTGGACGTGTTACTGGGGCTGACCGAGACCGAACCAGGCACCCCGTTCCTGGACGAGCGGCTGGGGGAGGCGTATCTCGCCCTGGCCCAATACGAGCAGGCGCGGAAGCACCTGGAGGCGGCCGTCGCGTCCGATCCCCGTGACAAGAACGCGCTGCTCTCTCTGGGGACCTGTCTGCTCCACCTCGGGCGACACCACGTCGCCGAGGACATCTTCACCCGCATGTTGGCCCTGGACGCGGATTCGCCCTGCACGCATCACAATCTGGCGGTTTGCTGTTTCCTGTCGGGCGATTACGAACGCGGGCTGGGGCATTGCCTGCGGGCCATCGAGCTGAAACCCGATTACCGGATGGCCGTCTCCAAAGCCGCCGTGGCGTACGTCGAGTTGGGTCGGTGGACTGAGGCCCGCGCCATGATCGCCCGCGGGCTTGAGCTCGACCCCGACGACCACGCCTTGCAGCAACTGAACCAGACTCTGTGGCGGTACCGCTGCCGCCACGTCCTCCTCAGAATCGTCCGTCTGCCCCAGGCATGGTTCCGACATTGAGCACGCGGCAATGAGACTCGTGGCCATCCAGGGTAGTCCGCGCAAAGAGAGCAACACGCAGGCCGTGTTGGATTTCGTGGTCGAAGCCGCCCAGCGGGCCGGCGCGGATACCGAGGTCATCCACCTGGCCGAGCTCAAGAACCTGAGCGGCTGTCGGGAATGTTTCCTCTGCCAGGGTACGCCCGATGCTCCCGGGTGCGTGGTCGATGATGACATGCAACCCATCCTGGACAAGCTGTTGCTGGCCAACGTTTTCGTCATCGCCACACCGGTGTTTTGTTGGTCGCCTTGCTGGCTGACCAAGATGGCCATGGACCGCCTCTATTGCATGTTCAAGTTTGAAGACAGCGCGGTCCGCTCTTTGTTGGAGGGGCGGCGGATGGCCGCCGTCATCACCGCAGGTGGGGGGGAGGAAGATGGCGCGGACCTCGTTCTGGATACCTGTCGGCGGTTGGCGGAGTTCAGCAAGAGCCTGTGGCTGGGGGCCTTTGTGGCCGGCAACGTCAAGGACGCCGCGAGCATCCGCGCCGACGTTCATCTGGTCAAGCGGGCCCGCGCTTTCGGCCGGCGATTGGTGTCCTAGCGTAGTTGGTCAGGATTGATGCATCTTCTATGGTCATGGTCCGAACCGCGACCGTAAGGGAGCGGAGTCCACGTCGTCCGGGCGTGCCGCTCCCTTACGGTCGCGGTTCGGATAAGTGCCGCGCAGGCTGAAGCCTGCGGCTCTTTTCGGCGACCGGATAAGTGCGATCAGAGACGACAAGCTGGTGGAATAACTCCGCGGTGCGGGGGGCGGGCATCGTTTTGCTGACCCTGCTGGCCTACCTCCCCGCCCTGCGCTGAGACTTCACCTGGAACGACGACACCTTCCTCTACGACAACCCGCTCATCCGCGCCGACGACGGGCTGTACCGCTTCTGGTGCACCACCCAGGCCCCCGATTACTTCCCCCTGGTCTCCACCACCCTGTGGCTGGAGTGGCGGCTGTGGGGGATGAACGCCCACGGCTACCACGCCGTCAACGTGCTGCTGCACGCCCTGGCAGCGGTGTTGCTGTGGCGCGTGCTGCAACGTTTGGCCATCCCCGGAGCGTGGCTGGCGGCGCTGATCTTCGCCGTCCATCCGGTCAACGTGGAGTCGGCGGCCTGGATCACCGAACGCAAGAACACGCTGCCGCTGGTGTTCTATGCCTTGACCCTGCTGGGGTACTTGCGTTTCGAGCAGACCGGGCAGCGGCGTTGGTACGGGCTGGCCCTGTTGGCCTTTCTGCTGGCCCTGCTGGGCAAGACCTCGGTGGTGATGCTGCCGGTGGTGCTGCTGGGGTGCGCCTGGGGGCAGCGCGGGCGGGTGACGCGCGTCGATCTGTGGCGGAGCGTTCCGTTCTTCATCTTGGCCGTGGGGTTGGGCCTGGTGACGGTCTGGTTTCAGCACTATCGCGCCATCGGGGACGACGTGGTCCGCACCGACGGTTGGGGGTCGCGGTGGGCCATCGCCGGATGGGCGGTGTGGTTCTACCTGTCCAAGGCGCTGCTGCCGATCCGGCTGTGCTTCGTGTACCCGCGATGGACGGTGGACGCCGCCGCGTGGTGGCCTTTCTGGCCCGCGGCGGCGCTGGTCGCGGGATTCGCCGTGCTGGCCGCGTATCGTCGCACGTGGGGGCGGCCTTTCCTGCTGGGGCTGGGTTACTACGTGCTGACGCTGCTGCCGGTGCTGGGGTTCGTGAACATTTACTTCATGCGTTACTCGTTGGTGGCCGACCACTGGCAATATCCAGGGCTCATCGGCGTCATCGCCCTGGTAGTGGGGTGGGCGTGTCGGTGGGTGGAGCGGCGGGAGCCGGCGGTGCAGCGGGTGGCGGGCGGGGGTGCGGCTGTGCTGGTGGGCGTGCTCTCCGTGCTGTCCTGGCGGCAGGCCCGGCTCTACCAGACGGAAGAGGCCCTGTACCTGGACACCCTGGCCCAAAACCCGTCCGCCTGGCTGGCCCACAACAACCTGGCCGGGGTACTTAACCGCCAGAACCGATTCGCTGACTCTCTGCCGTATCTGTCGGAGGCGCTGCGCCTCAGGCCGGATTTCCCGGAGGCGCACAACAACCTGGGTGTGGCGCTGGAAGGCCTGTCGCGGCTCGACGAAGCCGTGGCCCATCTGAACCAGGCCCTGGAACTCCGCCCCAACTACCTGGAGGCCCACTACAACCTGGCCCGCATTATGATTCGACTGAGTCGCTTCGATGACGCCATCCGCCATAGCCGACGGGTGCTGGACCTGAGTCCGAACTACCCCGCTTCGCTCGCCGAAGCCCATCACCGCCTGGCCAACGCTTTGGCGGCGGGGGACAGAATTGACGACGCCCTCCCCCATTACGAGGAGGCGGCGCGGCTCGATCCGGGCAATGCCCAGACCCACTATGACCTGGGTAGCGCTTTGGTCGTCGCTTCCCGGTTGGAGGACGCGGTCGCCCACTTTAGCGCCGCCTTGCAGTTTAGACCCGATTATGCGGAAGCCCACAACAACTTGGGTATCGCCCTGGCTCGACTGGGAAGGCTCGACGAAGCTATCGGGCACTACCGGGAGGCGCTTCGCCTCCAGCCCGACTTCGTCCTGGGGTACAAGAACCTCGGCGAGGCGTTGGCGTTGCGTGGGCAGATCGACGAGGCGGTGAACCTGTACCGCCAAGCCCTCCAGCGAGAGCCTAAGAATGCGGATACGCATTTCCGTCTCGGCCTGCTGCTGGAGCAAAACGGCCGGAACGAAGAAGCGTGGAACGAATACCGCGAGGTGCTCCGTCTCCAGCCGCAGCACGCCGCCGCCCGTGGACGCCTGGCCGCCGCGGCGTCCCAGCCCGCCGCGGCGGGGAGATAGCCGGGATGACTCGTGACCCTGCGGGCACTCATCCGCTGAGTCCCGCGGCGTGGAGGACTTGGGTCAGGCCGATCACGTCACGGTCGTCGAACGCGCCGACCGCGTGGCTGTCCAGATCGAGCACGCCCCAGCAACGCCCGTCCTCGTCGAGCAGCGGGATGACCACTTCGGATTGATCGCGTGGATCGCAGGCGACGTAGTTATCGCCCAGGTCTTTCACATCGCGGACCACCAGCGGCTGTCGCCGCCGAAAGGCCTGCCCGCAGGCACCGTGCAGTCCGATCGGCGAGCAGGCCGGCTGATCGCGTCGCGGACCCAGCACCAGTTCGTCGCCGCTCTCGTACAAGTAGAAACCGACCCATGACACGCCTGTGTCATGGAGCGCGTCCCACAGGACATCAACGACGCGCTGCATCCGCTGCCGCCGGTCGCCCATGCAGGTCAGACGCTGTGCCATAGGCTCATAGCGTCGAATCATGATCCGTCGCCGCAAAAGGGCCGCCGTGGGCTTTATTCTCCTACGCTTGTCCGGACTGCTTGCGGATGATCATGTCGAAGTTGCGGACCATGGACTTGTACATGCCCGCGACGATCGCGTAGACCACGGCGACGGCGAGGGTCGTCCCCAGCAGGGCGAACCCGCGCACGTCGCCCCAATGGGCGGCCAGCTCGGCGGGCGTGTTGAACAGGTCCGCGGGATTCACCAGCACGGAAATGGCCGTGAAGGGCGTGAAGGCCGCCAGGAACGCCCCGCCGGCGTCCACGCTGCCGATGATCTCGCGGGCCAGGGTGAACGCCGCCAGGCAGATGACCGTCATGGCACCGACGCTGACCATGACGGCTTTCACCGTCTGTTTGAGGCGCAGCGAGAAATGCAGCCCGAGCATGCAGGCCACCGCGGCGTAGGCCAGCATGAGCAGGGCCAACTCCAGCCAGACCTCGACGGGCACCACCGGCACCGGCGGCGTGCCGGCCAGTAAGTCGTACATGCCGAACACCAGGAGACTGCCCACGGGGACGCAGATGGGCGGCACGGTGAAGCTCACCAGCCCGCGGAGCTTGCCCCAGACCAGGTCCTTGGCCGACAGCGGGGTGGCCAGCAGGATGTCCATGGCCTGCGACTCGCGCTCTTTGGTGATGGCCGTGGCGGCGGTGTTGGTGGCCACCAGCAGGATGATGGCGAACTCGATCATGATGATGCCGGCCAGCCACTCGCGGGTGGCGGCGACGGGGAGGCCCCCGGAGTGATACTCGAGCAGCACCAGACCGGCGGCGACGATTCCGCCGCCGATGATGGCGTAGCGGATGACGCCTTTGCTCGCGGCGGTGGCGCGAGTGGCGGCCTCGCGCCAGGCGATGGGGTTGCGCCAGACGCGCCGCGGTTTCTGCGTCCGCTCGCCGACCGGCCGGCGGCGGAGGCGATCGGCCAGATTGCTCAGGAAGGACGTCTCCCCCTCGCGGGACCCGCGGCGGACGAAAAACATGGCCAGCACGGTCAGGACGAAGGATAGGACCAGGGTGAGCATCACGTAACTGCTCTGTGGGTGAGCCAGCAAGGACCGCGCCACCAGTCCGTATCCGCCCAAGTCACTCGGGCGGGGGGCCTGGAGACGATTGAGGGCCACATCCAAAGCCAGGAAGGGGTGGAAGGGCGCCAGCCAGCTCATGCGCAGGCCGTCGACGTTGGGCGGGGCCTCCGGCACCCAGGTCCGGCTCCAGGTGCCCAGGGCGTAGACGGTGAGCAGATACAACCCGATCATCAAGTAGAACGAGAAGATGGTGCGGCGGGTGCCCACGCGAATCATGCTGATGGCGATGGCCAGCGAGCCGGTCAGGACGGCGGTGCCGCCGGCGATGGCGCCGCTCTCCACGATCTGAGCGGTGGTGACGCCGCCGTAGACCATGGTCACCAAAAAGATAGGCAGCCCGGCTAGCAGGAGCACGACCACGAAGTAGAGACGACTCAGCAGCGAACCGAACACGACCTGGGCGTTGGACAGGGGGGTGGAGAGCAGGATGTTGAAGGTCTGGGCGTCGCGCTCCTGGGTGATGGCCCCGGCGGTGAACACGGGGGCGAGAAAACACATCAACGCCAACTGGGTCATCGAAGCCAGCTTGAAGGTGGAGGAGGCCTTCTTGGCCAGATCAGCCAACGACAAGGTGTCGGCGATGCCGAAGGCGCCCACCAGCACGACGAAAAACAGAATGGCCAGGTAGGCGAAGCGCAGCCACAGGTGCCGGCTGCGACGGGCCGCTCCCTGGACCACGCGCGCGGCCAACAGCGTGAGCAGGTCGCTGGGCCGCAGGAACAGCAGGAACGCCCCCACGTACGCAGCCACACCCAGGAGCAGAAAGAGCCGCCGGCCATACCGGTCGATCAGCCGACCCAGGATCGGCCGCAGCAGCACGGTCATCACGGAGAACGCGCTGAAGAGTGCGCCGATCTCCAGCGCGGTGGCCCCCAGCTCCTTGCCGTAGATGGGCAGCCCGAACGACAAGATGCCCACGGGGAAAGACAGGAAGAAGATCACCCGGCCCAGAGTGACCAACACGCGGTTCTGCTTCTCGTCCCCCCCCCGTTGGAACGTTTGAACGTCATGCCGCGCCGAGGGTTTCGTCCGTCACCTCGTCCAGCTTGAGGGATAGCACCCGGCTCACGCTGTCCTCTCCCATGGAGACCCCGTACAGGGTGTTGGCCGTCTCCATCGTCACGCGGTTGTGGGTGATGACGATGAACTGGGTGCGCTCGGTGAGGCCCTGCAGGGTGTCGCGGAACCGGCGGGCGTTCGGTTCGTCCAGCGCC
Source organism: Phycisphaerae bacterium (assembly GCA_041480905.1). GTDB lineage: Bacteria > Planctomycetota > Phycisphaerae > UBA1845 > UBA1845 > JAAEQG01. The sequence continues at coordinate 343 of JBGPAW010000118.1, read as the reverse complement.
GCGTCCACCTCGTCCAGCACGCAGAAGGGCGTGGGGTTCACGGTGAGAATGGCGAACAGGAGGGCTGCGGCCGTGAGGGCACGCTCGCCGCCGGAGAGTAGAGCCAATCCCTGTTCGCGCTTGCCGGGGGGCCGGGCCATGATCTCGATCCCGGCTTCGCGGGGGTCTTCGGCCTCCGTGAGCGAGAGCCGGGCCGTTCCGCCGCCGAACAACTGGACGAAGTAGCGGCGAAACTCCCCGGCCACCGCGGCGAAGGTCTGGTCGAATTCGCCCTGCATCACGTTGTCCAGCTCCGTGATGACCTCGCGCAGCGACTTGGATGCCTGTTTGAGGTCCTCGGCCT
>JBGPAW010000117.1:0-9728 GCA_041480905.1 Phycisphaerae bacterium | reverse complement strand
CGAAGACCCGTGGGGTCCGCATCGCAGCGAAATTCACGTCGAGCTCAAACCCAACATCCCGGGCAGAGATCAGCAGGCCGTTCAGCAGCAAATCCGCGACCTGCTGGCCGGCTACCCGGGGATCAGCTCCGAGGTGGTCACCTTTCTCGAGGACCGCATCGGTGAGACCATCAGCGGCGAAACCTCCGCTGTGGTGGTCAGCCTCTTCGGTGATGACCTCGATGCCCTGGACCAAAAGGCTGACGAGATCGCCCAAGTTATTTCGGGGATTCGCGGCGCCACGGACGTGAAGGTGGCCTCCCCGCCGGGGGCGCCCCAAGTCGTCGTGCAACTGCGTCCCGAACGACTGATGCAGTTCGGGTTCCAACCGATCGAGGTGCTGGCGGCGATGCAAACCGCCTACCAGGGCACGAGCGTCGGTCAGACCTACGAGGGCAACAAGGTCTTTGACGTGGCGGTAATCCTGACGCCCGAGTGTCGCCGCGATCCGGAAAGTGTTGGAGCGCTGCTCCTGCGTAACCGCGAAGGCCTTTACGTCCGCCTCAGCGAGCTCGCCGACCTGACGCCGCGGACCGGCCGATACATGGTCCTGCACGACGGCGCTCGGCGGCGTCAGGCCGTCACCTGCAACGTGGAGGGGCGCGACGTCGCCGCTTTCGTCGCCGAGGCCAAGCGGAAGGTCGCCGAGGTCCGGTTGCCCGCCGGCCTCTACACGGTCTTCAGCGGTACGGCGGAGGCCCGCGAGCAGGCCCGCAATGAGATCCTCCTGCACTCGGGCGTCGCCGGTGTGGGCATTCTGCTGCTGTTGGCCACCGTGTTCCGCGGGGCGCGGAACCTGCTGCTGGTGCTGGCCAACCTGCCCTTTGCGTTGGTGGGAGGCGTGTTGGCCGTCGCCCTCACCGGCGGTTCGCTCTCCATCGGCTCGATCGTCGGTTTCGTGACCCTCTTCGGGATCACCATGCGCAATTCGGTCATGATGATTTCGCATTTTGACCACCTGGTCACGGCAGAAGGCCTGTGTTGGGGTCCCGAGGCTGCTTTGCGTGGTGCGGTCGAGCGACTGGTGCCCATCCTCATGACCGCCTCCGTCACCGGACTGGGCCTGCTGCCCATTGCGCTCGGCTCGGGCGAGGTGGGACGCGAGATCGAAGGCCCCATGGCCATCGTCATCCTGGGCGGTCTGGTCACCTCGACGCTGCTGAACCTGCTGGTGCTGCCGACGCTGGCGCTGCGTTTCGGCCGCTTTGCACCGGTGGCGACCGAATAAAGCCGGCCGACCGGCACCCAGCCCTGCCGGTCACGATTCCCGCTTTTATTTTCCAAAACCCCTTGACAGGCGCCCCGTTATATAGATAACTAACAGAAACAGGGTTGGTTTTGATTTGCGTAACATCGCCATTCGTCCCGCGGTAGGTACCATTCCTCTCCGGCCCGAACAACGTCCTACTGCGGGACTTTTTTGCGCGGCGGGAGGGCTTATCGGTCTTGGTCCACGTAATAGCGCATGATGGGACGACTGGCCGACCGGCGGACGACCTCTCGGAAACCAGCCTGGCGAAATGCCCCGACCGTCCCGACCCACGCAAAGGCATCGGGGAGGTTGTTCTTGCGGGGTTCCAGCGGATACCCCTCGATGATGGCAGCCCCTTGCCGGCCGGCGTACTCGACCGCCGCCCGGAGCAGCTTCACCGTAACGCCCCGGCGGCGAAAGGGTTTGGCCACGAAAAAACACACGATCGACCAAACCGGCTGATCATCCACCGGTTTGAGCACCCGCGAGCGGCCCAGGACCGGGTAGGTCTCCCGCGGCCCCAAGGCACACCAGGCCACGGGCTGGTCGCCGGCATAGGCTAGTAAACCAGGTACCGTGCCCGAATGGACCAGTCGGCGCAGGGCCAGCTTGTTCTTGGGCCCCTTTTGTTTCTCGAAGTCGGAGCGTTTCAGCCGCCACCACATGCACCAGCAGCCGCCGCAGGCCCCACGCTCGCCGAACAGGGCCTCCAGATCGCCCCAGCATTCGGGGGTGAGCGGATGAAACTCCAAGGGGGGCAACGCGGCTCGCTTGTCTCCGGTCATCTCGAACCATTCTACCGGCGCCGAACCCACTTGGCCCATGCCGCCGCAGGGGGTAGAATACTCCCGGTGTGGCAAGAAGTTTTGGCGGATGGGGAGGGCGAGGCTCCTGCCGAGCCGTGCTCCTCGGCTCGCCGGGAGGCTCGCCCTCCCCTGTTGCCAACGTTACTTGCCAGACCCGATATTCCCGGATGGGCAAGTAGCCGCTGATGCCGGTGGAGGAGGCTCTACAGCGCGAGTGGCGGAAATGGCAGACGCGCAGGACTTAGGATCCTGTGCCGAAAGGCGTCCGGGTTCGACTCCCGGCTCGCGCAATTGCTTACGACACAATGGCTTACATCGTGCTGCGTGTTTGCCAGTTTCGCCGTCATCGTCCGATAACCACGGGTTACGCAACAGGTTACGCATTCAACCGACATTGGCCAACGCCTTGTTCCTGGATACCAACTCCTGCATCCGTGCAGCGTCCACCGTCTGGTAGTGCTGGACGTTCACCGCCAAGGTGCTGTGACCGCAGGCCGCCATCTTCTCACGTTCCGACGCGCCGCACCGTCCGAAGTCATCGTTCCACTTGCGACGTAAATCGTGGAGCGTGAAGCGCGGTCCGCCGTCGGGCAGCACGAGTCCGGCCTTAACCGCCAGCTCTCCGAAGGCTTTGGACACCGCGCTGGCCGGGTGAGAAAACCCCACCACCGGGAACACGTGATCGTCGATGGTCCCGGCGTGTCGTGGATAGCGTGGAGGTTTCAACGCCGTGGGGTGGTCCTTCAACTCCTGGAGGGCCTTCACGGTCGCGGGATGCAGGACCGCCCGACGTGGGCGCTTGGCCTTGTGATTCTCCACGCGGATAGAGGGACCGACCATGCCGTATTGTGGAGCCTGCGAACCGTCCAGGTCCACATCGGACCACCGCAGCCGGAGTAGGTCATCGCGTCTCGCCGCCGCGTTGTATCCGGTGAGGATCAAGGCGCGCCACCACCTGGAGTCCGTCGAATCGCCCGCCGCCGTGAGCAACGCTGACAACGCCGCGTCTGGCATGTATTCATGCTCCACTTGCTCGGTGTCCTGCGCCCAGACGCCGGAGTCTTTGGCTATCGCCTTGGGGTTGACCCACCGGGCCTTAACGCCGCGGGCCAGGGCGGCGCGGAGCGTGGCCAAGGTTTTCTTCGTCGCCCTCTTGCCCATCGGTTTGATCGTCCGGGTGCCGCGCTTCCATCCGCCGGTTCGCAAGGCACGATGGAAGTCCCGGACGGACTCCGCCGTGATCTCCGTGGAGACCTGGACGCCGCTCACGACCTGGAGACCCTCCAGGGCGCGCCGCACGTCGCCAAGGTACGTTTCGCTCCGATCCTCCAGGGTTCGCATATCCGCGATGATACGGTCCACGAGGTCGGTCATCGGGATGCTTTCGAGACCCAGTAGGGTCGAATCCCCACCGAGCTTTTCGATCAAGGCGACCTTCCCGGCCTGCACGTCCGGCACGTCGATGTCGTGGATCAAGGCGAGCACGTGCTCGGTCAACCGCTCCAGCACGGGGTTTGGCGTCCAACTTCGTTTCGCCTGTTCGATGATGCGGTCGGCGTCCTCACTGGAAGTCGCCGGGTGGTCCGTGGTCTGCCCGGTGCTCGGGGCAAACTCGCGGATGAACCACGACCTCGTTGACCGCTTCGGGTACGCCAACTTCGCGGGTAGTCCCGCTCCACACTTGACGCACACCTTGGGACGGACGGCCCGTCCCTCGACCTTGACCACCGGGTTGTGGTGGTGCTTGCACTTGGGGCAGATTTTCTGCCCACCCGCCTTTCGGCTCCATTTACTCCACAGCGGTCGATCTCTACAGGTTATGGCACTCATAGGTGCAACTCCCCGCGCTCTTGGCGCGAGCGACCGGCGGTAGCTGTGTTCAGCAACCGCTCACGTGGAGAAGTGCTGCCGGGCGTCACCGACACCGGCCAACTCCCACCGGTCGCGTTTCTGGTATCTTCGGATGTCACAGAGCAAGTTGCTGAACACCCACCATGATACCCCGCCACGCCACGCACGCAAGAGAAAATCGCGTAACTTCGCGCGTAACCGCGTTGCCCCACGCACCAGACCACACCGCGATAGCCGGAAAGCGGGATCGTCACCGTACCTTGTCTCCTGTACCCATGCCCACCGGCTCCCGGACGTTGCCCTCGATGTAGGCGTCCAGCCAGGACCGACGGAACATGACCTTCCCGCAGACCTTGGTGGAGCGGACCCGCCGCCGCCGGGCAAGGGCTCTAGTGGCCTGTTGGGGATATTTCACGGTTCCGACCAGCCCAAGGTACCGGGCCGCCTCCAGGGCGTTCATCATGGGATCGCCCGTTGTGGGTATCACTTCGGGTTGCGTCATGCCCAAACCTCCGCTTATTCGGCTTCCACGGCCATGATGGCCGCACGCTCTACAGCGTCGCCCTGGGCCTCCGGGAGCCGGTCATAGACCTCCAGGGGTACCTCATCAACCGCAACGGGTTCAGGCGGGGGTGTCTGGTTTTCTTGCGAATCCCCGTTGTGCTGTGACAAAACCCCTCCTGGTGCCGCCGTGGTGGGGGGGGTTGTCACGTCACAACACCTATGCAGTTGGAAAACTTGAAAAACGCGGGTCGGTCGTCCGCCCACAAGGTCAGGAGAGGGGTATTCCCACTGGCCAAACCCACCAGCAATTAGCGCTTCAAGCTGAAGTTCGGCGGATTCAGAGGTGGGGCAATGCCGCATCCGTTGCCAGTCCCGAATAGATACCCCACCGCCGGCGCGCTGGATCAGCTCAACAGTTTCCCGCCGGTCCCGATCTTTGGGAGCTTCAGCCAACGCGGCATGGACCCGCCGGGCTTCGTTGCCGAACCACGCTGAAAGTGTCACGCCGGTAGTGATGCTCTGCTTGTCGATGGCATCGGGATTCCTCAACGTCGGATCGTCCGCAGCCCAGCGAACGAAGTGAACCACGAGAGCAAGCCTTGCGGCGTACCCCTCCAGTTTAGACCACGCCGCCGCCAGGTCTCCGGTCAGTTCGGATTGTTCCCGTGCGTGGGCATTGTAGAACCTCACCCATGCGGCCTTCCCCTCTGGCGTCATAGGCACCAAAACAGGCATAGGGTCGCCGTCATTAGTTTCGTTGGGGCGCAGTCCATAAAGCCGGTCGAAGATCAAGGTGAGCTGGTCCTCGATAGACTGCAGGATTTCCACCTCTGTCCACCGCTTCAATTTGATCGGCGGGTATGCGAGTAGCAACCGCGGGGCTAGGCCGTTTGCGCGGTTCTCCAGGGTGAAAGCATTGGTCAAAATAGCAGGCTGAATACCACCAACAACGCCCACCGCAGCACGCGGAATGAATAAGGTTTTCTTGCCGGTTTTTCGGTCGATGATGAGCTGGCGTCCGCCGTGCATTTCTATCCAAGATGGGGCATCCCCACCGCGAGCTTGTGAGTACCGATCAAAGCTACTGAACCACGCGGACAACTCGTCGCGGATGATAATGAGACCACGCCAGTTGTGAACCAGTAGTGTGCCAACGGCTTCTACCGTGGCGTCTGCCGTCCAATAGCGGACGGCCTCGGGGGGCGTCGGTGGTGTCGGCGGTCCGGTGGGCGCCCCCTTTTGTCGTTTCCAGTCGGCGAACTCCCGCTCGTATACCGCCACGTCGGTCTGGTACTCCGCAATGGCCGCCTCGTATTCTTTCAAGGTCTCTGTCTGCCGATGGTGGATTGGACGTAAGGCGACCTCCAATGCCGGGGACTTTAGGCTCCCCGACTCCCCGACGATGGCCGCCCAGATAATCGCCGGTTCGCTCCATCCACGCTTTAACTGAATCCGCCGGCTGTTGCCGATTGCACTGGCCAAACCCACCAGCAGGGGAATGGCGATATAACTCTCATCGCACCCAATGGCCTCGGCCGCCGTAGTGATGAACGACCGAATCGGCTCCGGCAGGGCTTGCGTTGGGAACCCTTCCCATGCTTGTGACGTGACAAAACCCCGTCCAGGGCTATCGAAAATGGGGGTATTGTCACAGCGGGGGCCGTTTCGCACGTCCAGGCCGGTCTCAAAGAGCCAGTCCAAACGGGCCAGGACTTCGTAGGGCGGACCATCGAATAATCGGGCCAGAGGGTTTTCCGGTCCCGGATCACCCGGCGAGGTGATCGGTATGGCGGTCCCCGTGAATCTGGCTTTACGGATTGCACGTGCCGCCATGCAGGAAAACTGCATACCCCCCAGGTCTTGCTCGTGAACGACCGCGACTTCAGAGAATCCTAGAATCATTCCCCAGTCGGTCTGCTCACCGTTGACGTAAAGTACCGACAGTCCGAGACCGCGGAGACGCGCTGCCGATCCTTCATCATTCGTCAGATACAGCCGTCCGTTGCGTAACCCAGCCGTAACCGGCGCGTCCGTCTGCTCCTGCGCGGCCGTCGTGGGGGATTCGCACGGGACAGTTAGTCCTGTCACCGTGGTAACGCCTGCGAGTTTCTTCCGCGCCTTCTCCGCCGCCGCCGGGTCGCAGTCACATCCCCACCAGCGGAAACCAAGCTTCTTGGCCGCGACCAGGGTGGTCCCGCTCCCGATCATCGGATCGACCACCAGGCCGCCTTTCGGACAAAACGTCTTAATGTAGTGCTCGGCCTCGGCTACAGCCTGTTGCCACTTGTGGTCATCCTTCTCTTTGCCGCCGGAGACCATGTCCTCCACACCCGCGGGAAGACTCACACAATCCTCGGGCAAAGATTCCCACCAGGGCTTATACGGCGGTTTGGCGTATAGCAGGACGGGTTTCCAAGCGCAGCTTAACTTTACCTTTCGTATGGGGGTGTTCCCGCCGGTGTGGAGGATGGCAGCTTGCCAAACATATTTGAGTTGTGACGCCAGTCTGGTCATCGCTTGGGGGAGGAATAGCTTGCCGTAGACTACCATACAGAGACCGCCGGGGCGCAGGACTACGGATGCGAACGCCGACAGATCGGTAATCTGTGGCAGAAATTTCTCGTTGTATGGTGGGTCGGTGAAGATCAAATCCACGCTGCCGGGTTGCAGCTCCCCGATCAAGTCCTGAAAACGGCCGGTCAGTATGCTCCCGCCGCACACACTGGAGGGTACGGTGGCGCTCACGGTGCAACCTCCACCGCTATAATCTCAGCGGTCGTTCCTGGTTGCGCCGCGCGTCTTTCCAGTGCTTGCCTAACGGCGTCAGGATTAAAGAGACGGCGGTTGCCAACAATCAGAGACGGAATCCGACCGGCCATTGCCTCACCGCGCAGCCACCGGCGCGGCAGCCCAAGCGTTGTCGCTAATGCGTCCAACGGAATGAACTTCGCTGTGCTCATACCCCTCACTTACATCGAGGAGTGGGTACAAGCAAATGAACTTCGAGGAATAGTGAACGTGCTACTGAAATAAATGCGAAATGATACAGCGCTGTGTCAGCGCTTCCGCCACAAGGCCGCAATGTCTGCACGTGAGAAGAGGTGGGGCGCGTTCTTGGCAGCCCCCTTGTTGCGGTAGGTCTTGATCTTCCCCAAACTGATAGCACGTTGTAGCGTTGCCCGACTTACCCGGTAATCGTACACGGCAACAGCGGTCGTAATCAAGTCGTTCGGTGGTTTCCGGCCTGCCACCTGCACCAGCGCTTCGTCCACGGCCTCACCAAGCTGTGACACGGCGTACCGCATACCCTCGATCACGTCGCGTCCGATCTTCGGCGGCCAGCGCTTCCCGACCTTGATCCTTACGCAACCGTCGGGGCCGCCTTTGCCGTCCGCAGTGTAGATCATAGAAGGCTTGTCAGAGTGCTCGCAGAACGCCTCCAGCTTCCACCGACGCAGAATCTCATTCTGCAATTCGCGTAGGCATTGCAGGGCACCCATCACCCCAAGCGCGTCCGGCCAACCGCTTACGCACCACGCTTTTTTCGAGAGGTCGGAAAACGCGACGCGACGCGGGTTCAGCGCTCCTTCCAGCCGCCCGATGGCGATCACCATTGCGACACCCGAGCGATTCACCTCACCGGGTAAGGCCATCCGCTCCGCGCCCCGGATCACGGCCAAGGCGGCGTCGTGTATCTCAGCAAGTTGCTTAACAGACGGAATGCGCCGAATCGGGTCTAGCATACGCACCTACGTACCAGCCAGGACCGGCGACGCGCCGTAGGTGCGGGACACGCCGCCGATCCGCCGGTAAGTGCATTATGCCGCGCTCACGCCGCATTGCAAGGCCGTCGGACCACGATCATCGTCGGGGTGGTGTTCCGACGCCCGGTCATCGCGCCGGGGGCCTCTGGTGAGTCCCGGTTTGCGGTACAGGACGTTCGGTCCCGTGGGTTTCCGCATTGCAGCACAACAGACACGGGTTCACCCGGAATGAGGCGTGGTTACACGTGAGTTACGCGCAAAAAGCGAGCGGCGGCCTCCATTTTTGACCGCCGCCCCGCCTACGTTCTCAGCCTGTTCGATGACGGTGTAAGAATATACCGCCGCCATCGCTGGCATCAAGCGCAAAAACGGCGGCCGCGCGCCCTGACGTTGCGCGGACCGCCGGTATGCGGCTCCCGGCATGACCCTTCCCGAAAGGACCGGGAGCCGCGGAGGTTCATTCCATCGCGTCAACCGCCGCGGCCAAGTCGGCCTTCTTGCAAGTCCGCAGGGAACCTAGCTCATTCTCCAAGGATACGCGCGCCCCTGTCGCCGCCGATACCCGCATCCCGCGATTGGTGCGTTCCTCGCGCCAATACGTGGTGTCCAGTCCCTTTTTCCCAAGTTCCTCGAATGCGTTGAGGGCTTCCTTGAGGCGCAACTTGGCCGCCGCTTCACCCTCAACCGCCGCGCCGTATTCGCGTCTGGTATTCACGAATCGCTGGACGAATTGCCGGTCCTCCTCCACGCCGCCAAGATCGTCGAGCTTGACTCTTCTTTGACAGTGCGGACAAAGCGCCGTCACCGGCCGACACTGGCGGTGGAGTTCCAGTACGCGCCCGTCCGGCGCGGCGCTGTCCAGTAAGAGCGCGACGTATTCCGCGAGCGGTCCTGGTGCCGCGTTCGGCGCGGGTGCCGGTGCCGTCGGCGTGTCTGTTCGCGCCGGGCCGATCCCCGGCATGGGGGGTGAAAGGGTTTTTGGCATAGCCCTATCTCCTATGTTAAAGGTACTTCAATGCGTTTTCCCGGCAACATCGCTACCATGGCGCGGAACACTTCGGCATCAAAGCCGTCACCGCGAGCGCGAGGCAGAGAGCGCTCGAGGGCCATCGCACCGGGGGGCACGTAATCATCCGGCGTGGCGTCCCAATCCCAAGTCAGAATGTAGGCGTGACCGCCGTAAAGCTCGATGGCTCGTTTCATGGTTCAGTTACCTCACGAATCACCACGTGCGTCATGCCGGACGGCATGGGTAGCGGTGTGCGAATGATATGCACCACGCTGGGGTCGTTCTCCGCCGCCGCGCGCGCTTCGTCTCTGGTGCAGCGCGTGCCGGTTTTCCGCGGCTCTGGACGAAGCCGCTCCCATAGTCTCGTTACTCGTTGGCGTAAGTCCATTTTCGTTGCTCCATTTTCTCCACGTGCCGTTCAAGCTCTTCCAGTTTGGGAACTACGGCCAAGTCCGCGAAGGTCGCGGCCTTGCCTTCCAGCCGTTCCACCACAAGGCCGATTG
>JBGPAW010000116.1:0-9730 GCA_041480905.1 Phycisphaerae bacterium | reverse complement strand
TACGTGGATACATCGGTCTTCGGCGGCTGCTTCGATGCCGAGTTCGAAGAGGAATCTCACCGCTTCTTCGATCTGGTTCGTGCCGGCCGGATACAGGTGCTGATCAGCCAAGTGGTGGTGGACGAGCTGGGTGAAGCGCCGCCCCATGTCCGCGAGCTGTTCGGGGCCCTGCCCGCGGATTCGATCGTGCCCGTAGAGTTGAGCCCGGAGATTATCGAACTCCGCAACGCCTACCTCTCGGCTAAAATCATCGCCCCACGGTTCTTGGACGATGCCACGCACGTCGCCGCCGCCACTGCGGCCCGCGCTGACGCCCTCGCCTCCTGGAACTTCAAGCACATCGTCCGGGTAGACAAGATGCGTGCCTATAATCAGGTGAATCTGCAGATGGGCTTTGGTCTGTTGGCGGTGGTTTCCCCACAGGAGGTGCGGCTCGATGAAGACGAGTAATGGCAAAAAAGACTTCGACTGTGTCGAGCTTAAGCGCGAAGCTCAGGCCAGAATCTACGAGAGAATCAAGAACCTGTCGCCCGAGGAGGAAATTGAGTACTTCCGCAAAGCCGCCGAAGAAGGTCCTCTGGGAGCCCACTGGAAGGCGATCTTGCACCGCCGCGGACAGCACGTCGGCGGCGTGACGATTCTCGACGCCTCGACACGAGGAGCAGGCCAGGAAACACCCTGAAGACCTTTCAGTTCCCCGTGGTCACCGAGCGAGACGAGGTCGGTGTGTCCCAGTTACAGATCGCGCTATGAGGCGTCGGTCCCTTCTGGAATCGGGGCGACGTCGATGCCGAAGCGTCGCAGCACCGGCGGGGCGACGGTGTACGCGTCGCGCACGCACCGGTTGAGGGACACGCCGCGATAAGACGCTCCCACGAAGGCCAAACCTGGGACCTCGGCGCATAGCCGATCAACGACCCCCACCCGCTCGCGATGGCCCAACGTGTACTGGGCGATACCCCGCGGATGGCGGAACACCCACCCCCGCGCCGGCGGCACGTGGATGCCCAATGTGGTTGCGCTGTTGTCCAACACGGTGGCGATGAGTTCGTCATCGGACAGGTCCAGCACGGCGGGATCGTGGGCCCCACCCAGAATCGTGCGGAGCAAAAGCTCGTTGCCCGGCACCTGGTGGGGGAAGATGCAACTGGTCCACAGGCAACCCAGCGCGCGGATGCCGTCTCGGCGGGGGATCAGGTGCCCGAAGCCGTTGAGCCGCACGGGCAGGCGCTTGGCGTCGTAGGCGTGACACACGACCACCGTGTGGGCGAAACCGATCCCGCCCAAGGCCGCGGCGGCCTGCGGGGCAAAATCCTGGACCATCCGGGCGGCGGCGTGGGCGGGCACCGCCAGCACCACCGCCTCGAACGGCTCCTTGGCACCGTCGGTCCACAGCGCGAAAGCGTCCCCCTCACGGGTCAGAACGGTGATCGGGCGGTTCGCCCGAACGTGCGGAGCCAGTACCTCGGCGAGGGCCGCGGTGAAGCGCCCGACGCCGCCCCGCAGCGAGGTGAGCTCGCCGGAAGGACCGGCGGGTCCGCCACTCTCGCCACCACCGCGTTTCTTCTCGCGCCTCTTGGCGATCAGCGCCTTGAACAAGCCGCCGTGTTCCAACTCCATGGAACGCATCTTGGGGAACGTCGCCGGCAGGGAAAGCTCGCGCACGTTACCGGCGAAAATGCCCGACACCATCGGATCCAGCATGGTCTCCGCGAAACCCCGCCCCAGCCGGCGGCACCCGAAGTCATAGATGGTTTCGTCCGCGTCATCGGAGCGACGGGGAGTGAAGAACTCGCCTAGCACGCGGACCTTCTCCCGCGGCCGCAGCAGCCCGCTGGCGAGAAACCGCCCCGGCGAATCAGGCAGGCGCTGGAGCTTGCCGCGGGTGTAAATGAAACGATGGCGCGCCGCGTCGTTGGAGCGGACCACCTCGTCGGTCAGGCCCAATTCGCCGATCAGTCGGACGGTGAGCGGTTCGTTCGACAACCAGCCGTTAGGTCCCCGGTCGAGAGTGAAACCGTCGACGTGTTCGGTGCGGGTCGCGCCGCCGCAGACATCGGCCTGCTCGTAGATGACCAACTCGCCGGATAGACCGGCCGCCCGCATCTCCTCGCGGAGACGAAAGGCAGCGGCCAGCCCAGCGATGCCCCCGCCGACGACGGCGATGCGACCGCCCTGACCATCACCGCTCAAGACCCCACTCCCGGCGCAAGCCCTCCACGACCATCGCGCACAGAAAGCCCAGCCGATCTGGTGTGCTCAGGCGCTCGAAGCGCCGAAAGCCCATCGCCAACGCAGCCTCGCGCAAGTCGCGGTCCAAGTCAACCAGCGTCTCGGTGTTTTCCCCTACGAAGCTCAGCGGCGCGACGATCAACTCGCGGAACCCTCTCCCATAAGCCGCGGCCGCCGCGGCCGCGACGGTCGGGCCCAGCCAGTCGCTTCCTTCCTGACTTTGATAGGCCAACCCGCTCGCCAGATCGCCGAGACAGGCCTGGATGCGTTCCACGCTGTGCTGCACTTCGCCCACGTAAGGGTCGCCCCGCCCGACAATCGTCAACGGCAGCGAATGACAGGAAAAGAGCACGAATGTTTCGCGTGGCTCGCCCACGACCTGCCTGATCGCGTCCGCCCAGCCCGCGACGTACGCCTCGGTCGCGCCCAGATGCCGGACCCCGGCATCCACTGCCACGCCCAGCTTGGCGGCCGCACGACCCAGCACGTCGGCACAGGAGCCGGTCATCGCGGAGGTCTCGTGCGGGAACAGATACACCGGCGTCACCGGTCGATCTGCGCCCCCCGTCATCCATCCCTCGGACGGGTGGCACGGACCAGCGTAGTCTTCGGAGCTTGTCCGTGCCGGCGTGCCCGCCAGCGCCGCCAGTCCTTCCTCGATGCTCGGAGTGCCGTAGCGAGTGGCCACGGCGCATTGCAACGGAATGCGACGGTCCACGAACGCTTCGGTGAGTTGCCGGGCGAGTCTCTCCGCGTCCTCGACCGCGTTCGACTTGTCGCCGATCAAGGCGTAGCGGGCGCGCGACTTAGGCGTCGCCGCCCGGGCGATCAGGCGGCTGAGCAGCCAGCGCTTGGCAGCGCCACCCGCAACGATGTACGGATCGGAAAAAACCCGCCGAAGGTACGCTTTGACTTCCGCCAGGTTCCGCGGCCCGCCCATCGTGACGAGCAGGACGCGGAAAAGAACAGAACAGGAGGAAACGGAGGAAACGGAGATCTCGATCATGTCTCTGTTCTCTCTGTTTCCTCCTGTTCCCAATTCACGAATCTCTCGGGAGTACGCCCGGGTTGGTGCTGCTTGCGCTCATATCGTTCTCGAATAGCGACTGGCCGTGCGGTGGTCCGCCTCCAGGTAGCGGTCGAAGATCATGGCCACGTTGCGAATCACAAACGTGCCCGGCAGCGTGGCGTGCCACCCCCCGTCATCGCGGCGGAGCACGCCCTGTTCGACAAAGCCTTCGAGCTGCTCGATCTCCGCCGCGAAGTGCTCCGCGAAATCCACCCCGAACTCGCGCTCGATGGGAGCGGGCGTCACGCGGAAGTTGCCCATCAGCCGAATGATGATCCGCCGCCGCATGCGGTCCTCGACCGACATGCGGTGCCCTTGCACGACCGCCAACCCGTTCCCTTCGACCAGATGGATGTACTCGTCCGTCTCCAGGTGGTTGTGCACGTAGGCGGCGGGGAAGTCGCCGATGGCCGATGCGCCGAAGGCCACCATCGAGTCGGCATCCTGCACCGTATAGCCCATGAAGTTGCGGTGCACCGTCCCGTTCAAAAACGCGACGGCCATCTCGTCCTCCGGCAGGGCGAAGTGGTCCAGCCCGATGGCCAGGTAACCGGCGTCGACGAAGGCCCGGCGGGCCTGGATCGCCAACGCCAACCGCTGCTCCGGGGTGGGCAGGCCGTGCGCCTCCAACGCCTGTTGGTGCGGCTGCTTCCACGGCACGTGGGCGTACCCGAAGACCGCCACGCGCTCCGGGCGGGTGGCGAGGATGCACTGCAAAGTCCGCCCCCACGTCGCCTCGGTCTGGTAGGGGAGACCGTAGATCAGGTCGAGGTTGACCCCTGCAAAGCCGAGCTCGCGGACGCCGGCCACAAATCGGCTTAAATCCTCCTCGCCGAACTCCCGCAGGACGGTCTGCTGCACTTTCTCGTCCAGGTCCTGCACCCCGCCGGAGACCCGCCCAAACCCTTTGCGGCGCAGCATCTCCAGGTGTTCGCGGGTGGTCACGCGCGGATCGACCTCGATGGAACGCTCCGCACCGGGGATGCTCTCGAAGTGGGCGTCGAGGTCGTCGATCACGCCGGCGAGTTGCTCCGGCGTCAGGAACGTCGGCGTCCCGCCTCCGAAGTGCATCTGGGCCAGCGGCGGACGCTTCCCGAACAAACCGGCGACCGTCTCCACCTCGCGTTGCAGCGCACCCAGGTAACGAGTGACCAGGCCCTGGTCCGCGCACACGCGCGTGTTACAGGCACAGTAAAGGCACCGATGCCGGCAGAACGGAACGTGTACGTACAGCGCGATCGCGTCCGGCGTCGTGTAATTCCGCAGCACCTCCCGGTACGCGTCCGCGTTCACCGCCCCGGTCCACTGCGGGGCGGTGGGATACGACGTGTACCGCGGCCCCCGCGTGTCGTAACGCTTCACCAAGTCACGGATGTCGGCATCCGAGATGTCCAGGAGCGAACCGCGCTCCGACCCCATCATGCCCCATCCCTCTTGAAGTCGCGTACGGCCTGCACAAAAGCTTCCACGTTGGCGATCGGCGTCTGCGGCAGCACGCCGTGGCCCAGGTTCATTATATGCCCCGCGCGCCCGGCCACACCAGCCAGCACCTTGCGCGTCTCGGCGATCACCTGCTCCGGCCGACCGAGCAACACGGTGGGATCCAGATTGCCCTGCAGGGCGAAGCGGTTGCCCAACAGGTCGAAGGCCTGCCCCATGGGGGTCCGCCAGTCAATCCCCAGGACTTCCGCGTCGAGTTCCGCCAGGGTGTCGTAGAGATGGGCGGCGTTGAGGGTGAAGCAGATGCGCGGGACATTCTGATCGGCCAGTTCTTTCAGAACTTTCTGAATATACGGAAATGCCCAGATGCGATACTCAGCTTCGTTCAGAACGCCGGCCCAACTGTCGAAGAGCTGAACGGCCCGCGCCCCCGCCTGCACCTGGTGGTGTAGATGCCGGGCCGCCGTGTCCGCCAACAGGCCCAACAAGCGGTGGGCCGCCTCCGGGTGATGGTAGAAGAAGGTCTTGGTGGCGGCGAACGATTTGGACCCGCCGCCCTCGATCAGGTAGCTGGCCAGCGTGAACGGCGCTCCGGCGAACCCGATCACCGGCACCTCCGCGGGCAGGGCGTCCCGGACCATCTCGATCGAGCGATAGACGAAGGCGACGCGCTCCGCGAAGTCGTCCGGCACATGCGCCGGCACATCGCCGGGGCTGCGGACGGGGCGGCTGATGCGCGGGCCGCGCTCGTCGAAGAAGACTCCGAAACCGAGCGGTTCCAGCGGGATCATAATATCGCTGAAGATCACCGCCGCATCGAACCCGAAGCGGCGCACCGGCTGCAGCGTGACCTCGGCCGCCAGCTCGGGCGTGCGGCACATGGTCATGAAGTCCGACCGCCGCCGCACCTCGCGGTATTCCGGCAGATAGCGCCCGGCCTGACGCATCATCCACACGGGCGTCCCTTCGACCGGTTGCCTGCGGCAGGCACGTAGAAAAAGCGATTCAGCCATCGTAGTAATCAGCCAGCATCGCCGCGATGCTCTCCACTTTCGGCGACGGAGATACTCCGAGGACCGCTAGCCCCGCGTCGCGCAGGGCGGCAGCGGTGGTCGGTCCGATGGCGAAAAAACCGAAACCGGCGGGCAGCGTCGCATCGCCGTGCAGCGCCCGCACCGCACTCGGAGCCGCCACGAGCGCCGCATCGAGTGCGCCCCAATCCAAACCCATTCGTTCACCCGGGGAAAGCGGTCGGGTTCGGTAACAAGCCACCTGTCGCAAGCGGTGTCCGGCTGCACGCAGCGCCCGCGACAAGGTCGGCAGCGTTTCTTCGGCGCAGAAATAAAGCACCGTGGATTCCGGCGCCATCGCGGCCAGCAAGGCCGTTGCCAGCTCAGCCGACCTGCCGTGCTCTTCGAGGACATCCGCACGCACGCCCAGCACTTCAAGCTTTTGGGCCGATGCGGCGCCCAAAACCGCCACCCGCCGGCCCGCGAGAACTTTCGCCAGAGCGTCGTCCCCGCCCAGGCCTTGGGCGAAGCCCTGCACGCCGTTCAGACTGGTAAACACCACCCAGTCGGCCGCCGCCGTCCAGGCGGGCCAATCCGCGCCCATCGGCGGGGTCAGGGATACAATCCGGGTGAGCGGCTGGACCACGACCTCGAAACCCGCGCCGACCAGGGCGGCGCGGAGCGGTTCGGCCCGCTCCGGTTCCCGCAGAATCGCGATGCGCCGGCGGCGGGCGCTCATGGCGAGTTCAACTTTTCGTAGGCCAATCGGGCCGCCGACGCGGGATCGTCGCCGATCACGGTGCAGGTCCGCATCTCGCCTTCCCGCTTGAGCCAGTTCGCCCTCAGTTTGATCTTCCCGCCCGTCATGCGGGCCGTGCAGCCCAGCGGCAACGTGCAGCCTCCCTCGAACAGAGTGAGCAGACCGCGTTCGGCCTCGACACAGGCGGCTGCGTCCGCATGGTGCAGGTCCCGCAACACGGCAATGGTCTCGGTGTCACCTTCACGGCACTGGACAGCCAAAGCGCCTTGGGCCGGCGCGGGCAGGAAACCGGTCTCCAGCAGGTCCACCACCGTCAGGTCGGACAAGTCCAGCCCCAGGCGGTCCAGCCCGGCTTGAGCCAGAACCACCGCGTCGCAGGCGCCCTCGCGGACCTTGCGGACTCGCGTCGGGACGTTGCCGCGAATCTCCACGACCGCCAGATCGGGGCGCTGGTGGCGCAACTGGGCGATGCGCCGGATCGCGCTGGTGCCCACCCGCGCGCCGGTCGGCAACAGCCAGGGCTTCCGGGAAGCATCCACGCGGTCATTGTGGATTAACAAAAGATCGTTGACCGCCGCCCGCGGGGGCACGGCGGCCACGATCAGGCCGGCTACCTTCTCGGTGGGCAGGTCCTTGTAGCTGTGTACCGCCACGTCGGCTTGGCCGGCGAGCAGGGCGTCTTCGATCTCCTTCGTGAAGAAGCCCTTGCCCTCGATCGTACGCAGGGCGCGATCGAGCACGCGATCGCCCTGGGTCTTGACGACCACGAGTTCCACCGCGCCGTCGTACCGAAGGCGAATCGCGTCGCGGACCCAATGGGCCTGCCGGAGAGCCAGTTCACTACCGCGTGTGGCGATCCGCATCACGACGCAGCATACCGCCAACCCCAGCACGTGGGGAAGCAGGTTCCGCAGGTCGGCCGCCGGAGGATGATCCCCCACAGGATCGCCAGGAAACACGCGAGAATAGAACAGTAGGTAACGGAGGAAACGGAGATCTCGATCGTGTCTCCGTTCTCTCGGTTTCCTCCTGTTCGCAATTCACGAATCTCTCGGGATTGCGCGCGGGTTGGTGCCGCTCTCGCCTTGGAACGACCGGCGGTTGACCCGCCCATGCGCCAGGTGGTCGAGGGACACGCCAAGGACCGTCAGTCCCGCGTCGCGGAGGGCGGCGGCGGTGGTCGGCCCGATGGCGAAAAAACCGAAACCGGCGGGCAGCGTCGTATCTCCGTGCGGCGACCGGACGACAGGTGGGCGATTGGGTGGGTGCCGGTGGCGCTGCGCCGAAACGCCACAAAACCGCGGTTCCGAAGGCGGGAGCGGCCGAACCGGCGTCTCGGCGTGCCGGGGGTCCGGCTCGGTGGGGAAGAGCAACGGCAGGATAGGCGGTTTTCGCTTGGATCAGGTGGCTCGCCTGAGTACGATAGCGGGTTGAGGTCTAATAAATGGGAAATCCCGGGTCAGGGGCTTGGGATGTCACCTAGCCGGTGTGGAGGTTCATGTATGGAAAAAGCAAAGGTCCTAGCAACACTTAAAGTGCTGCTAGCCGCCAGCAAAGCCGACGGCAGAATCGAGGAACGCGAATGGATGATGATGCAGCCCTTCGTGGAGTCGATCGGACTGAATCCCGAGGATCTCGACTCGCTAATAAAGCAGCCCGTCCGAATCAATCGCTCTGATTTGCCTTCGACTGCACCGGAAAGAAGGCAACTGCTTGAGCAGCTCGCCCAACTTGTACTAGTGAATGGTACTATAGACGATCGGGAGATCAAAGTAATTAAAATCATTATAGGAGCTCTCAATCTATCTGATTCCGAAGTGATGAATTGTTGGTTTCGGGCGCAATCCGCCGTTTCTGAGTTGGCCAAGAAGGGACAGGCGACAGAACCAAGCATCGAATCTATGAGCCGGCTTCATACTCTTGCACCAGCAGCCCTTACAACGGACGAACCGACTAACTGCGGAGCGCCCAGCGGAAAGGGAGAACGGTGGGTTTGGTTCTTGATACCTGGCCAAACCGTGACTGCCCCAGGGACACTCCTATGGGCAGAGTTTGAAGTCAGTTTGATGCAGTTTCTGTCTCAGCACTGGGGAGAAGATGATCTTTCAGCCCTGCGGAGCGCCCATTTATTTCGTGCATATCCAACTCCTCCGGAGTGGGAACGGCAGTCTGATCGCTACATCATCCTTAATACAGTGCAGAAGAACCTGCCATCAGATTATAAAGAAGAGCAGGATTGGACTTCAGGGATTGTCACGGTTTCTTCGTTTATGGGGATGCAATATCCCTTTGTCTTGGTCAGATCACCCTTGTTGCCCCCAGTTCGCGTGCGATTTCGTTCGTAAGGCGAGTATTCGCAGTGTGCAACCTGTACCACTTCCATTTGGTGTGAGAATCCTTTCCCGCGAGCTCGTGAAGGACGCGGGTTGGGAATCCCGCTTGATACGAGAACTCCAGCTGTCGACCATCGGCAATGGTAATGGCCAACTGGCCGGCGTATCGGTCGATTACTCCCTCGACGGCAATTGTATTTACTTGGTTCAGTTCAGTCTCGGCAACCCGGACGATGCCGTCTGGATTGACAACCTAACCGTCGTTACAGTGATCCCCGAGCCGTCCACTGCCCTCATGATGCTGGTTGGGGTCCAGAGCTGCGTCGGCTGGCGGCGTTGGCGTCACGCCGCCTGAGCGCCAAGCGCGTTGTAGACCGACTGCCGTGAGATGTCGAGGCGACGGGCGATCTGGGTAGACGGGGACACACCAAACCCCGGCGGGGCTAAACTGGTGCCATCTTGGTGCTCCTACTTTCGGGGGAGTCTTCCCTCGCGACTAGCTCACCTAGCTTTGTCGCCTCCTTGCAGGCAGCCACTCGACCCCTCCATGCGCCAAGTGGTGGGTGGCCGGGCGAAAGAGAAGGAAGCCGCTTACACCAGCGAGATGAGCCGCTGGTGCGAGAGTCCCTTCTCGCACCCAGATTTGCGGGAATCCCTTCCTGCACGTTTGCCCACGGGATCGGAATCCCGCGAGTTTGCGTGCGAGATAGGAATCTCGCACGAGCACCATTCCTTCGGCGCGTTGGGATACTTGCGGTCCAAGGCATCCGGCAGCAAGACACGCCCCCAGCCCTCGCCCAGGTCGCCCACCTCGCGCCCGATGACGTGGCGATAGAGGAACGGCAGCGCCGAAAGGGCCTGGTTTTGCGTCGAGGCGTTGGACCCC
>JBGPAW010000115.1:0-9733 GCA_041480905.1 Phycisphaerae bacterium | reverse complement strand
TTCACGAACACGCCGGTGCCGCCCACGTTCTCCGCCAACGTCGAGGGGTACTCGCCCCGTCCGATAATCACAAACATGTCCAGAAAGCTGTCGTCGTTCCAGTCGAAAAACGCCGCGGTGCGCGCCCGTCCCAGCACGTACTGAGGATTCACATTCAACCACAAGTCGGTGAAGGACAGCCCCGTACCGTCGTTTTTCCAAAACTCATACGGCAGGTCTTGCCCGCAGCAATGGAAGATGTCCTTGTCGCCGTTGTTGTCCAGGTCGATGAGCTGCGGCGTATGCCGGTCGCGGCCCTCCCGGGGCCCGATGGCACTCGGGTTTGGGATGCTGAACGATCCCGTACCGTCGTTGATGGTGACCAGCGGCACGGCAAGCTTGTGCCGTCCGTGATACAGGTCCTCGAACCCGTCCCCGTTCACGTCTCCGGCCGACATGCCAAAATGAGTCGTCACCGGAAGCCCACCCAGACGCTCCCCGTGTTCCTCGAACACGATCTGCCCAAGAGCCGGTTGACCCTGAAAATGCACTGCAATGCCCAGAAGCACCACCGTCCAAACGGCTGAACCAACCGTCACGCGCACCTTAGATGTCCGTACCATCTCCACGACCCGCTTTAACCCTGGCCAATCCAACAATGATCCCGTACCCGAACCTACTGCAGGACTTGGGATGATAGTCCTCCACCTCGGCTGGGACCACCCGCCGGCATTCTCCTAGAATCGGGTTCTCCGCCCAGAAACTTGCTGGCCCATTGTTGGCGGGTCGATCCTCTCGATCACGCGCCAAGTCTTATGAGCGGGAATTCCGCTTTTCTGAAGGAGAACCAGAGTTGACAATGGAAAGCGTAGAAGCTCCTGGAAGAGGTCGACGAGCATGGCAGAGGCCGTCAACATTCGAGACTGGCGGATAGAGCGGGCGGGCGAGCCGGTGGTCCGGGTGGGCATTGTGTTGGACGAGGACGCCCTGGCGACCGTGGAACTGGAACTCCCCGGGGCGGGCTACGCGATCAGCGCCCACGCGGGACCGGCGGTCGTCCACGCGGCGGCGCACCTGACGGCCCGGTGGGACGGGGACGCCATTACCCTGCGGGTGGGCGGCGAGGCAGAACGACGATCCGAGCATTGGGGCATCACGCCGATGCAGGCGCCGCCGCTCCGACAAGGCACCGGGGTGCTGGTGCATCAGGTGGTGGCCGGGCGCGGCTTTCACTGGCAAAAACGCATGGACCAAACCCTGAGCGGCCGAATCGAGCTGCACGCCGGCCGGCGCGGGCTGATCGTCGTGAACCAACTACCCCTGGAAGAGTATTTGGCCGGTGTGATTACCGCGGAGATGAGCGGGGCCTGTCCGGCGGATTTCCTAAAGGCCCAATGCGTGGCCGCCCGTTCGTGGCTGCTCGCCTTTTCCGAACCGAAACACGCGGCGGAGCCGTTCGACCGCTGCAACGACGATTGCTGCCAGCGCTATCAGGGCACCGGCGACCTCACCTCCGCCGCGCTGGACGCGGTATCGTCCACCCGCGGGCTGACGTTGGTGGATGCCCTCGGTCACGTGGTGGACGCCAATTACTCGAAAAGCTGCGGCGGAATCGTCGAAGCACCGGAGCACGTCTGGGGTCGGCCCACGCCCGGTCTGCGGGCGTTGGTCGACGCACCGGCCGATGCGCCCGAACGGAGGTTCTTCCCACTCACCCCCGATAAGCTCGATGAGTACCTTGACGGCGCGTGGCTGGCGCACACCGGGATGTATTGCAGCCCCAATGTCGTGCCCGAGGAACAGCTCAGCCAATACCTGGGCCGCGTGGACGAAAGCGGACGCTATTTCCGCTGGACGGTTCGCTATCACCCCGAAGAGCTTGGGGACCTGCTGCGCAGCAAGCTGCCCGAGGCGCGCGAACTCGCGCAGTTGCGCGATTTGCGGGTCACCGAGCGCGGCCTTTCCGGACGGGTGGGCGCGATCGAGATCGACTTCGAAGACGCCAAGGGTCGGCGGCGTGCGGCCCACGTTCAGAGCGAATACCGCATACGGGAGGCCCTGCACGCCAAATTCCTGTACAGCAGTGCGTTCGCCGCGCGGATCAAGCGTGATTCTGGGGGCCAACCCGTCACGGTGACGCTGCGCGGCGCCGGTTGGGGACACGGGGCCGGATTGTGCCAGATTGGAGCACTGGGGATGGCGCTCCAAGACATCGCGTACGAACGAATCCTGCAGCATTACTTTCCCGACGCAAACCTGCAACAGGTGTACGCATGCAGACGCCGACCGGATTCAGGGCAGCGTGGATCTTGCGGATGAATCAGTAAACCTGACCCCTTTGCCCTTGCAGCCAGTAGAGTAGGGAGGGGGGGGTAGTCCCCCCCCTCCCTACTCTACTGGCTAGGGCAGATGGCTGGACTGGCGTCAGGGTGGACAAGATACATCGAACCGCGGCCTCGGCCGGGAGCAGATTGTCCGCCTGCTGTGTATGATGAACCACCCCCGTGCGGAAGAGCTTAAACAGGTGAGCCGCAAGGACAAGATCAAGGCCGACGACCGGAATCAGAGCATCCTGACGCACGGTGATCGAGCAAGTGTTTGCAGCGACCCACGGTCGCTTACAACCCTCCACGATGGAATTGAACAAGTACTGCTCGCGCGCGACGAGACGGGAGCACGTCGGCGACTGGCGACCACATTGGAAGTCGTCGCAAATTCCGGCAGCCCGGTGGTGTCCTCGAGCGCGGAGGAACCGTCACATGCAGCAGATCATGCCCACACCCCAGTCAGCCCCCTCAGATTGGCCTCGGCGATCTTGGCCTCCTGAAAAGTCGAAATGGCCTTCGCGAAGGCGTCCAACGGGAAGAGCCTCGTGTCCTGCAGCATGGCGGCCACCGCGATGACTGCCGTCGCCTGTCTGCCGGTCCGGGCGGCTGCCTGGACGATGGGACAGCGAACCACCCGCGCTTTGGTTACGGGCAAGTCGAGCGACTGCTCCACATACACGGTGCTGGTGTCCGGGAGCCGCTGGATCCGGTCGCGAGTGCTTATCAGTCCGTCCTCGGAGATCACCAGGAGATAGTCGGGCGATTCGATGGCCGTGTAGTCAATGGGCTGCCGGCTGAAGATGAGCTCGGACAGCGAGTGTCCGGTCATGACCGTGATCGGGTAATCGTCCTTCTGCGTGGCGTCCAGGCCGCTGAACATGGCGGCTTGGGCCAACAGCGTCGCGGTGGACCTGATTTTCTGTCCGGCGCTACCCGCGATGACGATACCGGTCTGCCGCGTCACGGCGTTGTCATAGTGCACCTCAATGCGGGGGCTGCGTTTGATCGCCGATCGGCCGGTCTCGTAGGCCGCCCGGTAGCGCGCGCTGTACTCCGGGCGCGGCCGGTCGGCCAGCACACCGAGCTTGAGGCCATAACGGTCCAGCAAGTCATTCAGCTCCTTCTTCTTGATTCTGTTGCGCGCCGCGTAGTAGGCCGTGCACAGCTCCCAGACGTCGAGCAACGCGAATCCCGGCTGCGTCAGGGCCTGCGCCATGACGTCGGCCAGATCCTTGTCGAACATCGTGCAGCGCGCGACCCAGGCGGCGCCGGCCGCGATTGCGGTTCCGCAGAGGTCCATGGGGCCCTCGATGTTACCCCACGGCGTCGTGGGCGTGATCGCCTCACTGGGCGTGGTCACCGAATGCTGCCCGCCGGTCATTCCGTAGTTGAAGTTGTTGGCCACGATGAGCGTGATGCCGATATTGCGCCGCGCGACGTTGAGCACGTGTGTTCCGCCGATGCCGCAGCCCCCGTCGCCCTTGAGGGCGATGACGGTGAGTTCCGGACGGGCCAGCTTCAGCCCGCAGGCGTAGGTAACCGAGCGTCCGTGCAGCCCGTGGAAGGCGTTCGTGGTGAAGTGGCGGTCCGCCAGGCCGATGCAGCCGATGTCGGTGACCACGACAACCATTCGCGGGTCGAGCTGCAGCTTCACCAGCGCCTTGTCGAGGGCCTTGGTGACCACATGGTGACCGCACCCGGGACAGAAAGGCAGTGGACCGATCTTATCGGTCATATAGGTGGCGCTGGGTGTTGCCGGGGCCCCGGTCGTTCTCACAGCAGGCCTCCCGTGCGCAGGATCTCGGCCGGTGAGATCAGGGTGGTATCCATCTTGTTCACGCCCACCACGGCAACGCCAGCCGGAGCCAGTCGCGCGATCTCGAGCCGATACTGGCCCATGTTCATCTCCGGCACGATGATCCTTCTGATCCCTCCCAAGGCCCCCGTGATGGCTTTCTCGGGAACCGGCCAAAGTGTCTGGAGAACCAGCGCGGAGACCTTGATCCCGCGCGCGCGGGCCTCCCAGACGGCCACGGCGGCCGATCTGGAAGTGATGCCATAGCTGACGATCAACACCTCAGCACCGTCCTGGAAGTCCCGCTTCACCAGGGCGATGTCGTCGGCGGCCGCGTCGATCTTGGCCACGTAATGGTCGATCATTTCTTGAATGACCGCGGGCTTGGTGGTCAGATAGGCGGCCTGGTCGTGCGTCGAGGTCGTGTACCGGGCGATGTGCGCCCCGCCGAAGTCCGAGATCGCCGGCACATCGGCCAGCCGGGCGAAACGGTGCGGCAGATACTCCTCGTCGTCAGCCGCCCGCTTGCGCTCGACCAGCGGCGGGAGCTCGATGGCGTCCAAGTCCACCGACTCGCGCGTCACGCCGATCTCCTTGCTGGTGAGGACGAAGACGGGCGAGCGGTACTGTTCCGCGAAGTTGAAGGCGCGGTAGGTCAGCTCGTACGCCTCGCCGACGGTGGCCGGGCTGAGGGCGATGACCGGGAGCCCCCCGGAGGTCACCCAGCGCGTGAACTGAATGTCTCCCTCGGCTCCCTTGGTCGCGGAGCCGGTGGCCGGGCCCTGACGCTGGACGTTCACGATGACCAAAGGCGTTTCACCGATCTGCGCCAGGCCGACGTTTTCGCTGTACAGGCTGATTCCCGGACCGCTGGTGGCGGTCATGGCTTTGCGACCGGCCATGGCGGCCGCAATGCAGAAGCCCATCGAGGCGATCTCATCCTCGGCCTGGATGGCCATACCGCCCATCTCGGGCACGAGTTCCAACATGTAGTGCAGGATGGACGAGGCCGGGGTGATGGGGTAGCCGGCGAAGAAGTCACAGCGGGCCTTCATCGCCCCGCGGGCCACAGCCTCGTTGCCTTCAAGGAATTCTCGTCCCATCTCAAGTCCCTCGGTGTGCGTAGGCACCGGGGTAGCTGGCCTACCAGACAAAGCCGGGCGGGGGGAGTTCGTGCTCCTCGGCGGCGCCGACGCGGGCCACCCAAACCTCGTGGCCGGCTTTGGCCTCCTCGAGAGTCGCGAAGCGTTCCCATTCGCCATCCAACCAGCCCCCCTGGACCCTGGTCTCGAACAGTAACGGAGGGTTGCTCTGCGACAACGTCATGTTCATGGCCAGAAAAACGGTCGCCACGGTCCCGTATTTCACTTTGGTACAGGCTATGCGCCGATCCTGCTCCGGGGTGTTTTCATACCACTGGGCCCACTTCACGTAATCCGGCTCTTCGACGACCATGCCCTCACGAAGAATATAGTAGCGACCCATCTCAACTGCTCCAATCCAGGGATAGGGCGCGCTGGAGGTCTGAAACGTGGAAGATTCCCAGAGCCCTTCCGGCGTCCGGGAAGGCGCTCGCGTAGATGTAATCGATGTTGATGCCGGCTAGCGACATGGTCCGTGCAATGCCCGCAAACCCGCCTGGATTATTCGGCATCTCTATGGCCAGGCACTGGGCAGTCTTGTACGCCACGCCTCCCGCCGACAGCGTCGCCTTGGCGAGTTGGGGGTTATCCACGACCAGCCGCACGCCTCCTGCGTCGGTGTGGTCGAGGACGGAGATCGCCCGGATGCTGATCCGGTGGTCAGACAGATGTCCGCACAGGTCGGCCAGTACGCCGGGGCGGTTTTCCAGACATACCGTGATCTGCTCCACTTCCTCGCATTTGAACTTCATGAATCGCCCACCCTTTCCAGGTCCAACCGGCCGCCGGGTCGCGGCTAAAACAGCTCGTCCAGCTCATCATCTCCACCGCCCGGCAGCTCGCCGTACCGCTGCAAGTGCTGCTGGATGAGTTCGCTTTCGCGCTGGGTGTACATCCGCTCCTCTTCCCAGAGGAAGAAACGCGCGGCAGTCCCGCAGGCCACCTTTTCCAGAAGACTCGCCCGGAGGTTCATCGTCCCCTTAATCAGGGTGGGTTTCTTGCTGGAATCGGCCAGCACAAAAACGCCTTCCCCAGCCGGGACGTGCTCCACTCTGAGGGGGCTGAACTCCAGCCACTTTTCCGGCGGAAGTGCCGGCCGGGCGATTCTCAGCCGGAGGTCGCATTGGAGGCAGCGGCGGGCCTCGGCCTGCGCCGCTTCGGGGGAATAGGTCCCCTCGCTCAGGCGAAAATCGACGCAGCGCTCCGCCACCGCCACGCTAGGAACCCGAGGCAAAAGGGGACAGTCCCCTCGCTTCGCCGAGCCCGCGCGTTCATAATCACGGTCGAGCTCGGAGCCAGTCCCCTTTGGCCACGGGCTGCTGGGGACGGGCACCCGAGAGCGCGGGGCGAATCCTTCTTCCCGCCCGATCCAAGCCGCAGGAGACGTTCGATCGGCCAACTCGACGCCGATCCGGCCATCGCCACCGAGATACCGGTCGATCCGTTCAGCGGCCGCCCGTCCCGAAGCCACGGCGTGGACGACCGACGCCGGCTCGCCCGCGATGTCCCCGGCCAGAAAAACGCCGTTGCTCTCTGCGGGGATGGCTTCTGACGGACTCTGACCGATGGCCAGGATTACCGCGTCGGACGCGACCCTCCTCCTTTGCTGCTCATCAAACTTCGGCGCGAAACTGCGCCGCTCATCGAACACGGCCACACAACGTCGAAACTCCACGCCTCTCACCCGGCCTTGCACGCCCTGGATGGCCGCAGGTCCCCAGCCGGGGTTGACCTCGATTCCTTCGGCCTCGGCTTGCTCGATTTCAGAAGAATGAGCCGGCATTTCCTCTCGGCTTTCCAGGCAGAATAACCGCACCGTTCCACCCGAGAGCCGCAGCGCGGTCCTGGCGGCATCAATGGCAACATTCCCGCCACCCACGATGACCACCCGCTCACCGAGATCAAAGGTCCGGCCGGCCTTGACCTCGCGGAGGAATTCCAGACCCCAATAGACGCCGAGCAGATCGCTTCCCGCGAGGGCGATCTTCTTGGACTCGGGCAAGCCCACCGCGACGAGCACGGCATCGAAACCCTGGGGCAACAGATCGGCCATCGCCTCGCCGGAGCCCAGACGGAAACCCGTTTTGACCTCTACCCCCAGCCGCTCCACGGCAGCCAGGTCTTTTTCCAAAACCGCCTGGGGGAGGCGATAACTGGGAACCGAAAGGGCCGGCATGCCCCCGGGTGAGGGCGTCGCCTCAAAAACCGTGACGGCATGACCTTTGAATCTTAAGAAATACGCGGCCGCCAGCCCCGCCGGGCCGCCGCCGACCACGGCGACGCGCCGGCCGCTCTCCGGGAGCTTGACGGCGGTCTCGAGAAACATGCCGTCACTGTTCTCCAATGCGAATCTCTTCAACGCGCAGATGGCCAACGGGTCATCAATCTGCCCTCGACGGCACTCGAACTCGCATAGATGAAAACAGATATGCCCCAGGGTGTTCGGCAGTGGGAGCGACTCCCAGACCAGCGCGGCCGCCCTCTGGCAGTCCCCGGCGGCGATGGCCCGGATGTAACCCGGCACGTCCACGCCGGCAGGGCAGGTGTGGACGCACGGCACCAGCCAGTACTCGCGCGGGCCGGCGCCGGTTTCCCTGTCCACCAGACAGCCGGTCGGACACACCTCGACGCAAGCGCCGCAGAACTTGCACGCTGACGCGAGCAGGCTCGGCGCGACGCTGCCGACGAGCAGTCGGCCGTCCTGATGAACGACTCCGAGCGCGCCCACGCCGCGCACCTGGTTGCAGATACGGACGCACCGCGCGCAGTCGATGCAAAGATTGAAATCCCGGGAAATCAGCGGGTCGTCGCGCAGCGTGGGCAGGCCGACCGGCCGGTAACGCGGCGTCTCGTCCTTGATGCCGACGTATTCCGCGACTTTGCGCAGCTCGCAATCATGGAACTTGCTACAGCAGCGTTCCTCTTTGGGGACGTTCGACGAGCAGTCTTCCAGACTGCACCCTTCCCGCTGGGCGCAGGTGAGGCAGGCGTGCGGAGGGCGAGCCATACTGCTCATCAGGTTGACCCGCCGGAGCTCCTCGAGCGCTGCGCCGGCCGTTCGTATGGTCATGCCGTCCGCCACCGGCGTCTGGCAGGCCCGCACCGGTTCGGGTAGCCCGGCGACCTCGACGACACAGAGGCCGCAACCCTCCCATAGCGGATTGACGATTGACGATTGAGGATTGACGATTGCGGATTCGGAACCGCGGCATTCATGCCGCGCGGGTGGTTCGTGTTCGTAGAGGCGTTTGCCGCGGAAGACTCGCGGAGCTAGCGGCAAGTCCTTGAACGGCGGCAGGTCGGGATGGTGGCACAGGGTCGGGAGGTAGACTCCCTGGGCCGTCGCGGCGGACAGGATCGTGCCGCCAGCTTCCGCCAGGCAGGGTTGACCGTCGATGGTGATGTCGACTCTGGCGTCTACCATGAATGCACGATGGCCAGCGGCTTGCAGGCCTGGACACAGGGTAGGGGAGGCCGGTTGCGGTCCGGTTTGCACGGGGCGCAACTGTACTTGAGTTTCTTGCGGTGCTGTTCGACCACGACAGCCACCAACTTATCGGAGAGCGGATCGTTGGGATTCTCACCCACCACGAAAACGCTGCTCGGGCAGGCCGGCACGCAATCTCCGCAACCATCGCACCGCTCCGTATCTATGGCGATGAAGAAGTCGCCGGAACCATCCTTGTAACCGTAGTTTGCGATCATGCCGTCTCCACTCTGCCGCCGTATCACCCATAGGTGTGTCTGCCGTACACTGGCAGGCGAGCCTCCCGGCGAGCCTTTTATCGTACCGGCTCGGCAGGAGCCTCGCCCTCCCCCGCCTCGCCCTCAGCCTTTGCGGCGTTTGGCCTCCAGGGTCTGGGCAAAGAGGGCCCCGCCCAACGCACCCGCGATCTGGGCGTCATAGGGGCTCTTGAGGGATTCCAAGCCCAGTTCGCTCTCGAGGCGTCTGACGACCCCGCGGTTCTTGGCGATGCCCCCCGTGATGGCGAAATCTTTGCGGACCTCGATCCGCTCGAGCAGGGTGACCACGCGGTGGGCCATGGCGGCGCAGTAGGCCGCCAGGACCCGATTCTTGGGCCAGCCGGCCTGCAAAAGGGCCGCGGCCTCCGATTTAGCGAAAACCACGCAAGTGCTCGAAACCGGCGGCGGTTCTTCCTCGACAGACAGGGAGAGATCGCCCACCTCCTCAATGGGCACCGAGAGCAGATCGGCGAAGACCTCCATCCCGCGCCCGGTTCCCGCGGCGCACTTGTCGTTCATGAGGAAGGCCTCGACCTTCCCTTTTTCGTCGCAGCGGATCGCCTTGCAGTCCTGCCCACCCATGTCCAGGATGGTGCGCACACTCGGACCGTACATGAAGTTGCCGCCGCGAGCATGACAAGCGATCTCGGTGATGGTCTTGTCGGCGAAGGGGACGTTGACCCGCCCGTAGCCGGTGCCCACGGTGTAGTGGAGGTTCTTGAGGGTCAAGCCCGCCTCATCCATGG
>JBGPAW010000114.1:0-9759 GCA_041480905.1 Phycisphaerae bacterium | reverse complement strand
GGCCCTCTCCGACCAGATCGTGCAGGGGCTTTTTCGCACCGCGCCCAACACCGTGGTGCTGATCGATGTCCTCGTCCATTACGTGGTGCCCGCCGCCCAGACGCTCGTCAAACAGGGCTTTCTGGAAGAGCGGCAGCCGCACGCGCGGGCCAGGAAATTGATCGCCCACCTGCAAGAGGTCGTCGGGGCGGGAAAGTCGAGCGAAGACCCCATTTGGCCGCCGCGCGTGAACCCGAATTAGGTCCGGTTTCGGTTGACGAGTTTCGCGGGGCACAGTGCCCGAAAACACATGGCCGTGGAAACTCGCGGCCGCCCGCGGCGCCCGTGGACGAATCATCCTCCCTTGCGTACCATGCTTTCCTCTGGCGCAATGGAGGCCCGTCACGCTTATGCGAAAAGCCAGTGCCTTCCTTCTCCTTCCAGTCACGGTGCTGGGGGTGGCCCATTTGCTGCTGCACTTCAACTACACTATGGACGATGCGTATATCACCTTTCGCTACGCATTCAATCTGACGCACGGTCTTGGTCTTGTCTACAACCCTGGACAGTACGTGAAAGGGTTCTCGAACACCACGTGGACCCTCCTGATGACCCTCCCTGAGCTCTTGGGGTGGACCCCGCTCTACTTCAGTAAGCTATTGGGACTGGCCTCCTTTGCCGTCGTGCTGTCCTTCCTCTTGTGGTTCAGCGCGCGGGTTTTCGCGGTGCAACCGCCCGAGAAACAGGTCAGTTCAAGGCGGTCCCCTGCGCTCAGGGATCGCCCGCGTCGCAAGGATCGCCCGCGTCGCAAGGATCAGATGCAAAGCCGTCGCCCGGCCGCCGGTGACTCCAGGCTTCCCCACGACGTTTCGACCGTAGCTGGTACAAGATGGTATTGGCACGTGTTCCCGGCCTTGCTGCTGTGCCTCCAGGCGCCTGTGGCGGTCTGGTTCATGAGCGGAATGGAAACCGGATTCTACACGTGTCTGGTTTTGGTGGCGGTGCTGCTGCGCCTGCGAGAGCAGCAATCGGGGAAAACGCCCTGGTCGGCGCTTGTCTTTGTTCTCGTCGTCTGGAGCAGACCCGAGGGAATCATCTTCTTCGTGGCCATGACGTTGCATGACATGGTCTATCGATTGATCAAGAAGCGGGTGACCATGAAGGACATCTGCTGGTACCTGATACCGGCCGCTGCGTACGCCCTGGAGTTACTGGGGTCGAAATGGTACTATGGCGATTCCTTTCCCAATACATTCTACGCCAAGGTCTACAGCGGCGCCGGTTCGGGCAATCCGTTTGGCTTCGACCTCCGTTCCATGGCCGCACAACTCTCGGCAAATGGATACTTTGTACAGCGCATTTGGCAGTGTGGAGGCTGGGGGATCGTGACGCTCGGACTGCTGGCCGTTTTCCGCAAACCTCACTTCCGCTGGAACAGCGCTCTTTTGCTGATGATCGCCGCCCAGTTTGCATTCATTTGCAGAGTGGGGGGGGACTGGATGCCGGCGTGCCGGTTCCTGGTGCCAGTGCTACCCTTCATGGTCTTGCTGTTCACCGAAGCCCTCTTTCTGCTAAGCTCGATGCTTCGAGACAGCACTCGCAGATTCGTCGAGCCCGCCATCTTGCTCGGCGCGGCGGCGCTGTTCGTGCCCGGCAATCTCGCTTTGTCCAGAGCCGTTTACACTGAGAAGCCGGTCACAGCGCATCACCTCCTCGAACAGGGTCGATTCTTCGCGGGCCTGACCGAACCGGGCAGGAGCCTGACTTCCTTCGACATAGGCGGGCATGGCTATGCCAGCCGCATGGACATCATCGATACGGCCGGGCTCACCGATCGTGTTATTGCCCAACGGCGCTTCACCGACCTTCGCACTTGCGCGGCATACTTGTGGCTTTTGCAGCCCGACCTGGTCCGAAGGCATCCCGGTCACAAGAGAAACCCGGATGAAACACTGTATCAGGGCGCTCTCCGCTCGGGAAGGTACATCCCGCTTGCGGTGGCCTATGACTCGCCCTTGATTCGCAAGGGGGTGGTCTTCCTGGACGGAATACCTTCGGATGCTGACGCCCTGGAAAACGAATCGAGCTCCAGCGCACCCTCCGTCGTAGCGGCCCGGCTTCCCTCCGTGGCGCTGCCGGGCCAGAGCGTGGATGGCACATTGTACTGGAAACGACCGGACCATTATGATGGCTACCTCGTGTGGAGAAACATCATCCTTGCAAGTTCGGCAGGTCCCGCCCAAAGTGTTTCCGCCACCGGGCTCCGTGAGTATACGGGACCGACTCCGGTATGGGCGCCGGGCTCGTATTATGCGGACTACTTCACCTGCCGCGCACCGTCGTCTCCGGGTCACTACGTTATCGTTGTGGAGCTCAAGGGAGACGGCAGTCGCCAAGTGCTCGGTACACTTGAGGTGGTTGAGCAGAACATGGTCGCCAAGGAGGTGCAGAAGCTTCTTCGGCAGGTGGATGAGCCGGAGCGCAGCGGACAGTGGCTCGCGGCCATGAACCCCTGTCGGATCGCCGCCCGCCTCGGCGACCCTACGAGCCGACACCGTTATGTCAGTCTGGCCGTGCGATACGCGAAGATGCGGCGCGCGGAAACCGGTTCGCTCTCGCCGGCTGCAGCGATATCGCTACTGAACGAGGCCAAATTCATCCTGAATCGGACGTTCTATGATCTGGGATATGCGCCCCCCGAACTTCGCGCGGAGATCGATGAAGTGGAACGTGCACGGGCTGTGGTCATCAAGCAAGTGCTCGACGGTTGGACGAGATCTTCAAAGTGAGGATCAGAAAGGGGGCAGGCTTATTTGTTGGCGAGTGGTAGAATGCGTGCACGCCCAGCCCGAGAAAAGGTGTCAGGATGATTTTCTTGAGCTCGCCGGGGGGGTGGCGGTAACTTGGCGAGATGGGACGATCTCCGCGTATCACCGAGCCGGGTCTGGTGTATCACCTGCTGAATCGCCGCGTGATGCGGCTCACGCTCTTGGAAAAGGACGCCGACTACCGGGCGTTCGAGCGGGTGGTGAGCGAGTCGCTGGTACGCCCCCTACCACCGCACGGGCGAAGGCCCTCACCCTTACCCACAAGTCGCTTGTTCCTGTCGAGTACCGCCTTTGGTCCCGGAGGGACCTGTGAGAATAGCCCAGCGTTTCAGGGCCAGATCATGCCCGAGCCGCGTCGGTCGCGGGCAAGGTTGCCGCCCCCTGACCGGTCGGAGCCGCGTCATCCGCGGCCCCTCTCCCCGGCCCGAATGCCTCTCACCGCAGAGATCGCCGCGAACGAGCTCCTTCTGGCACCGGGAACTGCCGGCCAGGTAGCGGATCGCCTGCCCCGGAAAGCTCATCATGCCGCCCCGGTCAGCTTCCCATCCGGGAAGGTGCACAAGGTCCATCCGCGTCGCGGCTACAATCACTGGTTGCGGGCCACGGTCCATCTGTGGGCGGACCAGAGCCGGCACTTCTGGGCCTGGCCGGCGGCCTACCTGACTACCGGGTGGCTGGTCGCATGGGCGGGCGGATCAGGCATAGGGAGATTCTCATTGTTCCGCCGCGGACCGTCCATGCGGACGCGGCGCGGGAGAGGCCTCTCGAATCCCTCTGGGCGCCATCTGCCGGTGGATGCTCAGGAACAGGAGCGCGGCGAGCAGGCCGATCGCCAGGCTGCCGCCCCAAAGGTACGCTCCTCCGAGGCGATCCAGCACCGCGCCGCCCAGCGGCGCGCCGAGCATCATGGCACTGGAATGGCACATGGTGAACACGCCCATGTACCGGGCGCGCAGGTGCACCGGGGCCAGGTCGCTGACGATGGCCGACATGAACGCCGCGGCCATCATCTCCCCCGCCGTCCACACCACGACCGTCGCGGCGAACTGAAGGAGGCTGGCGGCCCATCCGATCAGACCGAAACCCACGCCGGTGAGCACGGCGGACCAGACCACGACACTCGCGCGATTAAACCGGTTCAGCAAGGCCGTCAGCGGCAACTGGAGCACGACGATCATAACGCCGTTCAGCGCGATGATCTGGCCATAGCGGTCGGCCTCGAAGCCCAGCCCCCCAAGATAGATCGGGAACGTCGAGATGGACTGCATGTACGTCAGGCCGATGCACAGGCAGGCGGTGCAGAAGATCATAAACGCGCGGTCGCGCAGAATATGTGCCGCCGCCGCGGCGAGTGACACGGTCGAAGGCGGCTGGGGATGAGCGTCTTCGGCGGAGAGCGCGTGGACGGGATGGGGCGTTCCCGATCGTCCGGGTAGTGTCTCCCGGATCGCCCCCAGGATGATGGCGGCGTAGATCATGGAGGTCCCGGCGTCGGCCCAGAACAGCAGCAGGAACCAATGCTTCGCCAGGACTCCGCCGACCGTGGCCCCGATGCTGAAGCCCAGGTTGACCGCCACATAGAGCAGACCGAACGCGCTGGGACGATGGACCGGAACGACCAGGTCGGCAATCATGGCCGACGCCGCAGGCCGGTACATGTCCGCGAGCATGGCGTACGCCGCCAACGCGAAGAAGATCGCCCAACGTGCGGCAAGGTAGGGGAACAGAACCAGGATCGACGCGCTGCCCAGCAGGCTGGTCAGCATGACCGTGCGTCGGCCGATCCGGTCGGCCAGGTGCCCTCCGGTGAGCGCTCCGACCAGGGAGCCCAGCCCGTACACTCCCGTCGCCCAGGTGGCCTCCCCGATACTGAACGACCGCTGGCTGGTGAGGTAGAGGGTCAGGAAGGGCATAAGCATGGCCGCCCGATTGATGAGCGTACCGAGGCACAAGACGTGCACCGCCCGAGGAAGCTGAACGTACTGCTTGAGCATACGACTAGTCGGGCCCCACCGCGCCCCGTGCCCGCGGAGCGTACCCCGCAGCGGCGAGGCCGTGCTGGGCCTCTATCCGTGTTTGAGATAGGCGATCCGGTAGATCGTCCGCCCCTCGCGGACGTACTTCACCTCGTAGTTCGTCCGCGGGGTCTGCCCGGGCGGCGCGAAATCCGGGTGCTCGAAATCGACTTGGATCAACTCCGGCCGAGCGCGGAGCAGGTCCCGAATCCACTCCAAGTATCCAGCGTGGTCCGTCTGGACGGCCAAGCGGGCGTTCGGCTGTAGCACCCGTACCGCCGCGGCCACAAAGTCCTCTTGAAACAGTCGTCGCTTGTGGTGGCGGTTCTTGGGCCAGGGGTCGGGGTGATAGACGTGCAAAGCCGCCAGAGAGTTCTCGACCAAGTGACAGACGACGAAGTTGCGTGCGTCGGTGCGCATGATCCGCACGTTGGTCAGCCCCCAACGGGCCATGCGGTCCGCGGCGTAAGCGTAGTACTTGTTGGCCCACTCGATACCGAGAAACCAACGCTCGGGATACCGCTTGGCCCG
Source organism: Phycisphaerae bacterium (assembly GCA_041480905.1). Classification (GTDB taxonomy): domain Bacteria; phylum Planctomycetota; class Phycisphaerae; order UBA1845; family UBA1845; genus JAAEQG01. Next base: position 4,406 of record JBGPAW010000114.1, on the reverse strand, counting down.
TTCTAAGATGAACCCGCCTTTCCCACACCCGATTTCCAGCTCGACCGGCCCGGGCGTCTCAAAGTAGTCCACGGGATTCGCCACGACACCGGGTGCGGGCGGCGTGACCATGATGACCTCCTTGGTCAACATGCCCTTACCGTAACCGCGACTGATCCGGCGTCAACGCGGCGGGCTATTGGCGGGCGCGCGGGCGTGCGGTATATTCGTCCTCCGGTACACGTGTGGCGCGATCAGGAGCAAGGCGCGGTGAAACGCAAGCTGGCGGAGAACTTCAAAAGGGTGCAAGGGCGCATCGAGGCCGCTTGCGCCCGCGCCGGGCGCGACCCCGCCGAGATCACCCTGGTGGCGGTGACCAAGACCGTCGGGATCGACGTGATCCAGCACCTGGCCGACGCGGGGATCCGGCACCTCGGCGAAAGCCGGGTGCAGGAGTTGACCAAGCGGGCCGCCATGACCCACGAATACCTCTCCCGCCGCCAGCGCGCCCCCGAGGCAGGGGCGCTGCCGCGACCGACCTGGCACATGGTCGGCCACTTGCAGCGAAACAAAGTTAGGCCGCTTTTACATTGGGTAGACCTGATCCACTCCCTGGACAGTCTGCGCCTGGCCGAGGAAATCGACGAACAGGCCGAGAAGCTTGGGCGCCAGGTCGAGGTGCTGATGGAGATCAACGCCGGTCTGGAGGCCCAGAAGGGCGGCGTCCCGGTGGGCGCCGCCATCCACCTGGCCGAGCAGATCGGGTCTTTGCCCCGCCTACGCCTGACTGGCGTGATGACCATGGCCCCGCTGGACGCGAACACCGACCGCATCCACGGGTGTTTTTCGCGGGTCCGCGAGGTGTTCGAGGAGATGCGTCACGAGGTCGTCCGGCGTGAGGACTTCTGCAAGCTGTCCATGGGTATGAGCAACGACTTCGAGATCGCCGTCGCGTGCGGGTCGACCATGCTGCGCATCGGCACGGCCCTGTTCGAGGGCGTGGCCCCTTCGGACGCCGGTGACGACGCCGGCGACAACCCCAGTCCGCACACCGCTTAGAGCGTGCAACTCCGACCGCCCCGAGCTCCCCTATGCTCTACGTCTGGTCGGTTTCCGTGCTCAGGTTCTGGGGGAGGCCGTCCGGTTCGGGCTCGGGGATGGCGATGCGCAGCAAGGTCCGCCCGGCGGCTTCGGCGTGTTCCTCGGGGAGGGTGGCGCCGCCCTCCGGCAAACGGTTAAGGATCTGCCGATCCTGCCGCCACCAATAGTTGATCACCTCGTGAATATCACACAAAGGTTCCCGCTGAGACCACAGGCCGAAGAAGTCAATGTTGCCGCTCCGCGGCGTACGCTCGGGCAAGTCGACCAGCGTGCGCAGCGGCATCAGCACGCTGTCCCCGATGACGAAACCCTCACCCGGACGCAGGATCGGCAGCATGTCGATCAGGCCGGCAAAGTGATCGCTCACCACCTTGGCCACGTAGGCCTGGTCCTCGGGGTTATTCATGCGCATCACCACGAGGTTGCTGCACTGGGACAGCGCCGTCTCGGACAATTCCGAAGGCCTCTGGCTGACCAGCAACGCCGAGACGCCGTACTTGCGTCCTTCCTTGGCCACCCGCTCCACCGCGGCACGGGCGAAGGAGGTCTTGACCGGCACGCGCGGGATGTAGTTATGGGCCTCTTCGTAGACCAGCACCACGGGATGACGCTGGTGGGCCGGCGTCCAGAAGTTCACGTCGAACAGCAACCGGGTCAGCACCGAGACGGTGATGTCCACCACGTCGAACGGGATGCCCGACAGATCGACGATGGTCAGGTTGCGGCGCGGCGTGAGTTGGCCGGTGAGCACCTTGATGAGGTGCTCCATGACGCTGGACATTTGCGCGGCGGTGTTGTCCGTCTTCAGCACGTCGCAAAAGTACTTCGAGTCCTGAGCGTGTTCGATCGGACGGAACAGAAACTCGTAACGCACGTCGAAGAACCGGGTCTCGATCCGATCCACCAGCCCCACCAGCTTGCCATAGTAAAGCGGATGCGGCCGTTCGCCCTCGGCGTTACCGCGGTTGAAGCCGCAGTGTTGCTCGCGCATGATCCGGTTCTGCTCCTCGGGCTGGAGTGAACGCAAGGCCAGCTTGGCGAAGGCCAACTGGTCCGTATTCGACACGTAGCGGGCTACGTTGAGGTTCTCCGCGTAGGTCTTCAGCTTCTCCAGGGAGAAGTAGATGGGCGTATCCAGAGTCAGATCGCGTTGCAGATCGAGCTCCCGCGCCGCGGCGCGCTTGTATTCGAGAATGGCCGAGCGCAGGAAGGAAATCTGGCTGCCCACGAACAGCGGGTTCGATTCGTCGATCAGCAGGGTCTCCAACTCGTTGTAGGTGAGCAACCAATACGGAATGACCAGGTCCTCCGTCCCCAGGTAGGTGACGTTCTCGTCCAGGCGGCCGCGCGCGTCGCTGAACGCGGCTCGGTACTCCCCGTGCATGTCGAACAGCACCGCCTGGGCCTGCGGGAGCTTGACGATTTCCTGCAGAAGCTTGGCCGTCGTGCAGCTCTTGCCCGATCCGCTGTTGCCCAGGATGGCCGCGCTCTTCCCGAAAAACTCGTTGCCCAGCACTTTCACCGCAAAATCGGTGTTCATGGCGAACCGGCCGAGCGTAAAGCTCTTGGCCCGTTCCTGCCCGGCGAGCAGTTGGTCGAAGCTGCCGAAGATTTTTTCGAAGTCCTCCTGGACCGCGACCCACACGTCGTCCCCCATGACCGGCGACTCGTTGATACCGCGGGTGAAACGTCCCCCCTTGATTTCACCCAGCAATTGCACGTGCATAATGGTCTGGGGTTCCAGGTCGGCCACGGTCAGCTCCTCGCGTCCCACGGCCGTGACGAACCCCACCAGCGAACGGTCGCTGAGGGGTACGGTGACATAGGCGCCGAGCTGCCCGATGCGATACTCCCGGCCGTCGTGTTCGATGTCGTAATCGCGGACGGTCAGCACGACTTCAATCCGGCCGCTTTGCACGCGAATGACGTTGCCGATTTTCAAGGGACTCATAGGGGAACTCACTTATCGGATGACGCAGGCCCTGCGGTCACTCATTCGCTATATCGGTTGAATTCGCCTCGTGGCCGACTATCTTTGGGTCATACTTCCCCGCAGTCTGCGGCAGGGACTCTTGTCTTGGACCACCGCGCATGCCTGCCCGCGGTCCCGCTGCGCCGGGACCGCGTGAAGGCATGGCACCCCGGCGGTACGATGACAGTATGTCACCCTCGGAAATCACCGCGCTGGTGAAGGCCTTGGCGGCCGAGCAAGGCTTTTGTCGGACCGGGATCGCCTCCGCCGGGTTCCTCAGCCGGGCGGACTATTACCGGCGGTGGTTGGCCGCCGGGCGACACGGACGGATGACCTACCTGGTTCGAAACGCGGAGGTGCGCCTCGATCCGGTCCGGCTGCTGAACGGGGCGCGGAGCCTCGTCGTCGTGGCTCATCCCTACGCTCAAACAGCCCCAGAGAAACCCGACGACCAACCGCGCGGGCGGGTGTCGCGGTATGCCTGGGGGAGAGATTACCACCGGGTGGTGAAGCGGAAGCTGTTCGCGATTTGTGACCGGCTGCGGGCGGAAGTGCCGCAGCCGTTCGTGGTGCGGGTGTGCGTCGATACCGCACCGCTGATCGAGCGGGAGTGGGCGGCGCGGGCCGGCGTGGGGTGGATCGGCAAGAACACGATGGTGCTTGATCCGCGGTTGGGGAGCTACTTCTTCCTGGGCGTCGTGGTGACGACGCTGGAACTCGTCCCCGACGCGCCGATCAGAGACCACTGCGGCACCTGCACGCGATGCTTGCAGGCCTGCCCGACCGCGGCGTTCCCGGCCCCCTATGAGATGGATGCGGCCCGCTGCATTTCATATCTGACGATCGAGCTTCGCGAAGCGATCCCCGAAAGATTCCACGCGGCGATGGGCGATTGGGTGTTCGGTTGCGACGTCTGCCAGCAGGTGTGTCCCTACAACCACAAAGCCGTCCCGGAACACGATTCCGCCTATGCGATTCGAGAGCCGGGCGCGTTCCCGCCGCTGGGTGAGCTGCTGGAATGGCGCGAGGAGGACTATCGCGCGATCCTTAAAGGCAGCGCGATGAAACGCGCGACGCTCGGGATGCTGAAGCGAAACGCCGCGATCGCCCTTCGCAACCTCAAAGCGGCTGGATGGCATGCCTAAGCGTAGCGGAACGCAGTGGAGCGAAGCGCAGGCATGTATCAAGCCCTCAGCGTTCGAGGAGTGGAATACTGGCCACATCCGGCACTAGCCCCTGATCAAGCGTGATTTTTTGCGCGTTTTGATAAAAAGAGCTCGAAAGGTCTCGTTTCGCTGGCTACAGTGGAACAGATGCTAAACCATTCCTCTTCTGCCAGGAGGCCTTTCGAGTG
>JBGPAW010000113.1:0-9811 GCA_041480905.1 Phycisphaerae bacterium | reverse complement strand
GGTCGAGGCTTGTCCGCGTTCAATCCACGGGCAGTTTCCCCAGGGACTCGTGGCTGCCCACCAGGATGAGGATGTCGCCGGGCAGAATGATGGTCCCAGCGTCGGGTACGGAGAGCACGGTCTCCTCCGCGGCCGCCTCATGGCTGGGGGTGCTGATGGGCACCGTCCGTTTGATGGCGACCAGGTTCACGCCGTACTTGCTGCGCAGTTGCAGCTCCCCCAGCGTCTTGTCGTGGAAGGCGGTGGGGGCGGCCAAGTAGACGATGCTGTGATCTTCCCCCAACTCGATGTACTGCTGCAGGTTGGGCAGCATGAGGCGGTGGGCCCAGCGCAGGGCCGACTCGCGGTGCGGGCTGACCAGGGCGTCCGCTCCGACCTTGAGCAGGATGCGGCCTTGGATCTCCGTCTCGGCCCGGGCGTAGATCCGCGCCACCCCCAGGTCCTTGAGCGTCGCTACGGTCAGGGCCGCCGACTCGAAGTCCTCGCCGATGCCCACGATGGCGGCGTCGACCTGGTCCACGCCTTGGGCCCCCAGGGCCTCCAGGTCCGTGCTGTCCAGACGTACCGCCACGGTCACGTCGTCGCGGATGCGCTCCACCAACTCCAGGTGGTTATCAATCGCCAGCACTTCAGCTCCGTTGGCCATGAGCGTCCGGGCCAGACTGGCTCCGAAGCGTCCCAAACCGATCACAGCGAACCGCGGCATGACTCGACCTCAGCCGATCACCGGCTGCTCCTCGGGATAGTCATAGCGTGCCGGCGAGGCCCGCCCGGTCAGCGCCACCAACAGCGTCACGGGGCCGACACGCCCGACGAACATGGCCAGCATGATGAGGAACCGCCCGGCGACTGTCAACCGTGTGGTGAGGCCGGTGGACAAACCCACGGTGCCACAGGCCGACACCAACTCGAATTGGATTTCCAGCAGACTTTCCCCGCGCTCCGTAACGCACAGCAGCAGGGTCATCAGGCAGATGAAGGTGAACAGCAGGGCGACCACCATGCCGGCCCGCCGGACTGCCGCCAACGGGATCGTGCGGCGAAACCCCTCCACGTTGGTCCGCCCGCGCAGGACGGCGTAGGCACCCAGGAACAAGGTGGCCACCGAGACCGTCTTGACCCCCCCGGCGGTGCCCGCCGGCGACCCGCCGATGAACATCAGCAGCATGGTTAGAAAGGCGCCGGCGGTCGAGAACGAGCCGGGATCCAGCCCCACGACGTTGAAACCCGCCGTGCGCGGGGTTACGGATTGGAACAACGCCGCCGCCGCTCGCGCCGCGGGCGGCAGGTCGACCATCGCCGGGGGCATTCGAGCCGCCACCTCCGGCGGCAGGCGGCGCTCGCCTCGCCAATCACGCGACTCGAAGAGGAACAATCCCAGCGCCCCCCCGACAATCAGCACCGCCGTGGAAACCAGCACCAGCTTGGTGTGCAACGACAACGGATGAGAACGCCCCCGCACGCGGCTGCGGGGCACGACCAGGGCGTCCGTAGCACCCGACCCACTCGACCGGGCCAGACGCGAGCGCAACGCCCGGTACAGGTCGAACAGAACCGGAAAACCCAACCCCCCAATCACGATCAAGGGCATGATGCTGGCGTACACCTGCCACGCGCCGCGATACGGCACCAAGTTGTCCCGCGGGAGGGCAAAGCCCGCGTTACAGAAGGCCGCCACCGCATGGAACAGGCTGTAGAAGATCCGTTCCGTCGCGGGCCCCACCTCCGCCTTCCACATCGGGTATAGCAGCGCCGCGCCCACCAACTCGCACCCGAAGGTGCACACCATCACGAACACCACCATTTTCCGCACCTCTCCCAGGGTTTGATGGCTGGTGGCGTCTCGCAGGGCGAGAGATTCTCGGAGTGACAGTTGGCGACCGGCGAGGATTCCAAACATGCCCCCGAAGATCATGGTGCCCAATCCCCCCACCTGAATGAGCACCACGATCACGATCTGTCCGAAGCGGGTGAAGTCCTTCCCTGTGTCGTAGACCGTCAGACCGGTGACACACGTCGCGCTCACCGACGTGAACATGCAGTTGAGCAGTCGCTTGTAGAAATAGTCTCCCTCCTCGTGACGCAACTCGGGCGCGGTGGCCTTGGGTAACGCCAGCAGTAAGCCGCCGACGATGATGACCACCAGGAAACTCAGGGCCATCAGCCCCCCGGGACTCAAACGTCCCCGGGCCAGCCTCAGGTTAAACCGTACCGCCCCGATGGCGAAGCGAGCCAGCAAAGCCACCTGCAAGGTGCTCACGTACAGACTGGAAGCCTGCGCCAGCGGCTCGCCGTGGACCGCGACCTCCGCGCCCAGCACGAGGAGACATCCCAAGATCAGCAGAATGTCGTACCACCGGCGGCGAAGCGCCGCGCCTTTGCGTGGCGCGGTGACCACCGCCGCCGCCAGGGCGAGTACGAAGACGCCCGCCGCAAACAACTGCACCGCGACCAGCAGCGACACCGGCAGCGGCGGGCGCTCAAATCCGTACTCCAGGCAGATGGCGACCAAGGCCAGCGCGGCCGCCACGCCGAGAACACGCCGCAACCAGATCACGCTGGCCGCCGCGGAAGGTTGAGGTAATCCGAAGGCGCGCTTCACGCCACGTCCACCAGGGCGAGGGCCTCACCGAACCTTTCCACCAGCATCCGCCGCAATCCGCGGTGAGCGGGTGAGGACAGATTCCCGTCCGCAGCTATGATAGCCGCCGCATCGGTCCGGCTCATCTCCAGCAGGTCCAGGTCGCGGGCCAGGTCGGCCACCTTGAACTCGGGTATCCCGTGCTGTCGCGGACCCACCACCTCCCCCGGCCCCCGGAGTCGCAAGTCCTCCTCCGCGATGATGAACCCATCGTGCGTGCGGCACAGGATGGCCGCTCGCTCCAGCACCGTCTGGTCTTCCGCGTCACTGAGCAACAGGCAGAGCCCGCGCTGGGGCCCGCGCCCGACCCGGCCGCGAAGCTGGTGCAACTGGCTCAGACCGAAACGTTCCGCGTGATGCACCACCATCACCGTCGCGTTAGGCACGTCAATGCCGACTTCGATGACGGTCGTCGCCGCCAAAGCGTCGATGGCTCCGGCGGCGAAACGGGCCATCACCGCATCTTTTCGTTCGTGCCGCATCTGGCCGTGCAGCAATTCCACGCGGAACCCGGCCAACCGCTCGTGGCGCAGTTGTTCGACCTCGTCCGCGGCCGCTTTGAGCGGCAGCGAATCGGTTCGCTCGACCAAGGGGTAAACGATGTAAGCCTGCCGTCCTGCGCGCAACTCCTCGCGCACCCGCCCCCACGCCTGGGACACTTCCGCCGGTCGGACCAAGTGCGTTTCCACCGGCCTCCGTCCCGGCGGCTGGTCCCGAATGGTCGAGATATCCAGGTCGCCGAAGACGGTCATGGCCAGCGTCCGCGGGATGGGCGTGGCGGTCAACACCAGGTAGTGCGGGTCGCGTCCCTTGGCCCGCAGGCGGGCCCGCTGCCGCACCCCGAACCGATGTTGCTCGTCCACGATGACCAATCCCAGACCCGGGATGTCCACGTCTTCCTCGAGCAGGGCGTGGGTCCCCACCAGCAGGTTCGTCCTGCTGCCGGTCACGGACCGCAAGATGGCGTCGCGCTCCCGGCGGAGCATGTCGCCGACCAGCAGGTGCACCGCCACGCGGCTGCCGGCCAGGTATTGGCTGATCTTGCGGTGATGTTGCTCGGCGAGGATTTCGGTCGGGGCCAGAAACGCGGCCTGCCGCCGGTTGGCGATGACGGCCAGCGCCGCGTAGAGCGCCACCGCGGTCTTGCCGGCGCCCACGTCGGCTTGGAGCAACCGGCGCATCGGGCGCGTCCGCCCCAGGTCCGCCGTGATTTCCGCCACCGCGGCGTTCTGACCCGCGGTGAGCTTGAAATCGAACCGGGCCCGGATGCGGCGGTCGATTTCCTCGTTTACCGTAATGACCGCGGCGCGCTCCGCCCGATTCCCCTCGGCCCGTTTCAACTGCACCGCCAATTGGACGAGGAGCAATTCATCGTAGGCCAACCGCCGGCGGGCCACCTCGATGTCCTCCGCCCGGGTCGGCCGGTGATACCGCTGCACCGCCGCCCGCCGCGGCGGAAAACCGCGGGCCTGGCGCAGCGCGTCGGGCAACGGTTCCTCCAGTTGGTCGATCACCTCGGGCAGCGCCGCGGCGATCAATCGCGCGATCCAACCGGATGAAAGTGCGGCGCTCGCCGGGTAGACCGGATCAAACTGCTCGCTCTTGAGCACGGCGTCCAGCGGTTCGTCGCCGATGATGCGGTATTTGGGGTTGGTCAGGCAACCGAGGTTACGGTACTGCGACACCTTGCCCGTCGCCGCGATCAGCAGGCCCGGACCGAGCTTGTCCCGTAAGTAGCCCGAATGGAACCAGCGCAGGGCGCACGTCCCCGTGCCGTCCTGCACCTCGGCGATGACGACCTGATTACCGGACGCGCCCCGCGTGCGCACCCGGCGAACTTCACCCACGATGGTCGCGGTTTCATCCAGTCGCAAGGAACCGATCGCCTGAGAAGGAGGCCGATGGTCGTAGCGAAAGGGAAAATGTTCAATCAAGTCCCCCACCGTCGCAATGCCCAGTGTTTGCAGTTGAGCGGCACGCGCCACGCCCACTCCGCGGACGAACTGGACCGGCGTGTTGAGCTCCATGCGGACCACGCCTCCTCGCCCCGCGTCCACGAGCCCGCTCGCGGAGACGCAGTCACCAAGGGCACCAGCCCCGCGGTCAGGGGATGTGCAGGACTTGACCGACGCGCAGCGCGTTGGGGTCGGAGAGCTGGTTGCGGTTCGCGTCGTAGATCTCTTTCCAACGCTTCGAGTCGTTATAGTAGTGCTTGGCCAGCGAGCGCAGGGTATCTCCTTTTACGACTTTGTGGGTCCGCGCCACGGCGGGAGCTTTGGACGTAGGACTGCTGCCGTGGGCGGCCGGACCGGCGGGTTTGGCCGGTCCAGCAGGTCCGGCGCTGGTGGTCAGTTCGGCTGCGGGATCCACCGTAAACAACTCAGGTTGGGCTGCGTACGGGTTTTGCGGTTCGGGCTCCACCTTGGCGGCCGGCTTCTGACAACCGCCTAGCATCACCAGAATGAGGCTCAAGACGAGGGCATACTTCACCATCAGAGCGATCTCCTGTATTATGTACCTTCTAACGACCACGCTACAACATGTCGTATGCTAGGAGCTTTCTCTACCCTGTCAAGCCGACACGCCGTCACGGCGCGGCGATGGACCTACCCCAGGGGCCAAAAGTGCTTCACGTGAAACACCGTTACGCCGTTCCGGCGCGGTGCGGCGACGAACCGGCGGTACGCTTGATCTGGCGGTAAAGCTTAAACAGCTCCTTGAACGCCCGCAGAATCACCTTGAGGTTGGCGCCGGTTTGCGCCCCGGCGGTCCGGGGATAGTGGTGTACGCCGATTTGCCCGATGCGATAACCCAAGCGTGTGGCCCGCGCCAGGACCTCCGTGTCAATCAAGGCCCCCTCGGACTTCATCTCGATTTCGTCGAACAGCTCGCGCGGATAAACCTTGAAGGCACAGTCAATGTCGCGGATCCACATTCCGAAGAGCAGGTTGACCAGGGTGCCCCAGCAGAAGGCGTTGATTTTGCGCAGGACCGGATCCTGCCGGTCCAAGCGATAGGCGCTGACGATGTCGTACTCCTTGAGCAGGGGGAGCAGCTTGTCGATCTCTTCGAAGTCGAACTGTCCGTCGCCATCGGTGTAGAACACCCGCTCCTTGCGGGCCTCGCGGAACCCGCGCTGCAAGGCCCCGCCGTATCCCCGGTTGGGGTCGTTGTGCACCGCCCGCACTTCGGGGTGTTCGGCGGCCAGCCGTTCGGCCAATTCGCCGGTGCGATCCTTGCTGCCGTCGTTGACGATAATCACCTCGAAGTCGGAAGTGATCCGCCGACAGGCCTGCAGCGCCGCCAGGGTGGTGCGTTCGACATTCGCCTCCTCGTTGTAGCACGGGAAGAACACCGACAGGCTGAGCGGCGGTGGGGATGCGCTGGACACCAACTCTCGAACTCCCCGGTTCCCGTTCCGGCGTCGACTTTCGTCCTAGAACGGTGCCCGCCCCGGATCACCGGAGGCGGGCACCCGTCCACTGCCCATCTCACCAAAGAAAGCGGCTAAGGCACCGCGCCGCGCGGCTGGATCGAGCGGGTTTTTTTCTCCCGCACATCCTCCGTTCCCTCCTCGGGGGGCTTCTCTTGCCCGCCGCGATCGGTCTTCGCTTTGGTCGGTTGGTCCGTATCCCGCGGGCGCGTGGCACGCGTTTTCTTCTCTTCCGCCGAGGGGGCGTTATCCGTCGGCGGCGCCGGCTGACTGATGACCACCGGCGGCGGCGGCTTCGATCCCGCGAAGAGAACATACGAGCCCACCCCGATCACGACCAACGCCGCGATCACGATGCCCGCGATCAAGACGGTTTTGTTCTGTTCGGCCATGATCCAGATCCTCCATGTCGGCAAGGAATCGTCCAGCTCACCGGCACCTAATTCCCCTCGTGCCAATAGGGGGTAAGCGCCCCAGGTGCTGGCAACGTGTCTATCTGCCATCCCGGACCGCGAAACGTCACGCAACGCCAGCACTCGTAGGCGTTCATGCTAGTGCCACACTCGTACGCCGGATAGTTCTGCAAGCCGAGGTCGGGCGCCGGACGGATACACCCCTTCATCTCCACCATCGCAGCGTGACAGTCGGCAAACACCACGTCGAAATTAAACGGACGACGGTGCCAGCCGGGGATTTCGTTGAACGGGTATATCGTGCGGCTTCCATAATCGCTCGTCGCGCCACTCTGGCAGCCCGACTCGTACCATTCCCCCCACAGCCAGGCGAAGCGGGAGGGCATCTCCTGGAAGAGTATCGTGGCCGCCGGCGCAGGCACGCGGGAGAGCGGGTTGAGGTACGCCGACAGACTGCGAATCTTGTTGCCGTCCCGACCGCCGTAGATCATGAGCGTGTTCGCGGCGAAGCTGGTGCCGTAGTGGTCGTAAGCGGTACGCCCCTCCGCCTTGAACGCGCTCTCGTTGCGTACCGGAGCCGAGCTGGCGGTGTACATGAAACCGCCCCCCGCGTAGCCCGTGTCTGACGGACAACGATACATGGACCAGTCCAACTTCGTGTCGTTCAGCCAGTTGATTCCCGCCGGATTCGTGCCCGGATTGGGATTGCTGCCGTCGGTCGGGTTGTAGTCAGTGAACCCGGCCTTGTAGAGCAGCATATTCAAGGGCCGGTGGGCCGGTCCGCGATAGGCCCCCGTACCGAAAACCGATGTGGTGAGGTCATTCGGGTTGGTGGGTTGCCCGATGCCCGCCTTGCCCCCCCACTCGATGGTGCCGACGATCTCATCCCCAAAGGCCCTCCAATTCGGCACGGGGATCATAAGCTCCCCGGGGTCGCCCGCGGCGTAGGTCATGCCGCCCTTGGAGGTCCCGGTGAGGTTGGCCAGGCAGACCGCCTGCTTAGCCTGCTCGCGAGCCTTGCGCAGCGAGGGCAGCAGAATGGCGATCAACAAGGCGATGATCGTCACCACCACCAACAATTCCACCAGAGTAAAGCCGCTGGCGCCCGGCGTTTTACCCGGTTTTGTAAATCTTCTGAACATGTGAGAACCTTTTGAATAGAGCACAAAAAAACGTCTTTCTGCCCACGCTCTTGCGCCGTCGCCGTGTTGTGAGGTCAACGCAAAGGTGTATGTACGGAGACAAGCTCACACTGCACGGCGGGACACCCCGTGTTCAGCTAAGACGACCACACCAACATATTATCGTCCTCTCCAAGTCATTCGTCAAGTGGCGCCCGCGACATATCCGGCCCAAGGCTACGAGACAACGCGTTCGCCGGCCAACGATATCCGCTATAACATATTGTAAAATATAATGTTAGATTGCGCAACGCGAATATCAGTTTTCTCTTGGCCTCCCATAGAAGAACATTCGGCATGTAGACGCTGATAGGTTGGCAAGGTCGGCTGCGTGGCGGGTTCGAGACCGTTTTCGAACTCTTGACACCCTTTCAGGGGGTGTCCAAAATCAGACCCGAATCGTCGCTCCACATGCTGAGGTTGAGCAGGAACGGAGTGAACCCCAAGCCACGCTTGATGAAGCCGAAAATCGGCTCCACGAGCCCCTTCCGCTCGGCGTGGGTTTCCCGTCCCTTCTTCGTCCGCAGCTTACAGGCCATCCGCTCCTTCACCGTTAGACCATTCGGCGGCTGACCCTGCGGGCAGACCTGCACCCGTTCGTGATGCTTCATCCGCCCGCTGCTGTTGGCGGCCTGGCACCGGCCGGTGAGCGTGGGCCGTAACGGCGTGGCCCTGCGGAGAGGTACTCCGCAAGACCATCCGGGCCATCGCCCGCGAGAAGCGCGAGTCGATGACAGAGGCCGAGGTGGAGATCATTCTGCAGCGGGCCCGGGAGAAGTTCCCCGGCGTGGTGCCGCGGATCATCTCCGACAGTGAGGGCGACCAAGGCGGGAGCCCGAACCCGCAGTTCATCGCCAAGGACTTCAAGGAGTTCATCCGGGTGTGCGGGATGACCCACGTGCGAACGTCACCGTATGACCCGCAGAGTAACGCAAAGTTGGAGCGCTGGCACCGGTCGGTAAAGGGCGAGTGCATCCTATCGGGGACGCCGGCCGAGGCAGCGGACCCTTGTCATTCGTAGCGCAGGGCCTCGACCGGGTCGAGGCGGGAGGCGCGGACGGCCGGGTACAGGCCGCTGATGATACCCACGGTGGTGGCCATGAGCAGGGCGTACCAGATCACCGCCGGGGCGGTGTAGGTCTTGAGCACGCGGGTCCAGCTCTCCAGCAGGTCGGTGAAGACCAGGCCCAGGAGCACGCCCAACGCTCCGCCCATGACGCTGATGGTCGAGGCCTCGATGAGGAACTGCTTGAGGATGTCCCAGCGCCGGGCCCCCACGGCCATGCGCACGCCGATCTCGCGGGTGCGCTCGGTGACCGAGACCAGCATAATGTTCATGATCCCGATGCCCCCCACCACCAGGGAAATCCCGGCGATGCTGTAGAGCACGATGGCGAAAATCTTGGTCACGTCGGAAACCTGGGCCTTCATCTGCTCCTGGGTGAAGATGGTGAAGTCGTCCTCCTGGCCGGCGCGGATGCCGTGGGCCTTGCGCAAGGCCCGGCTCACCTCGAGAATAGCCGGCTTGAGTTCCCCCTGGCTGCGAGCCTGCACCGTAATCATGGTCAGGTAACGCAGCCCGAAGAGGCGCTTCATGGCCGTCGGCAGCGGGACGGTCACTTGGTTGTCCACGTCGCGGAAGCCCAGGACTCCTTTCTTCTCCATCACGCCGACCACGTTGAAACCCAGCCCCCGGATCTTCACGCGGAACCCGACCGCGGGGGTGTCGCCGAACAGCTCCTTGGCGACCTCGTGACCCAGCACGCAGACTTTCTTGCCGGCCCGGACGTCTTCCCGGTTGATGAAGCGGCCTTCGACCGACTTGTAGTTGTTGATCGCCGCGTAGCTCTCCGTGGTCCCCAAAACGGTGGCCTCCTTGTTCTTGCTGAAATACTTGATCTGGGTCGAATTCTGGACCTCGGGGGCCACGGCCTTGACCGACTCGCACTCCAGGAGGGCGTCGACATCCTCATCCTCCAGCGAGGGCAGCATGCTGCTGCGCCCGTGCCGCCGGGTGGTCCCGTTGAACACCATGAGTTGGTCGGCCCCCAACGATTCAAACCGCTTGAGGATGTCGCGGTTGGTTCCTTCCAGGATGGACATGGCCGACACCACCGCCGACACCCCGATGATGACGCCGAGC
>JBGPAW010000112.1:0-9860 GCA_041480905.1 Phycisphaerae bacterium | reverse complement strand
CTCCACCGGCGACATGCTCCGCCTGGAGGAGGCCGATCTCGAGGACACCGCCGCGGGCGAGGAAGCCGGGGGTGAGCAGGAAAAGAAAAAAGATGACACGGTGGTGACCTCGGTGGGCATCAGCGTGTTCGATGAGGAGGAGATCGAGGGCGTGGCCGATCCGCTGGCCCAGACGGTGGTCTCCAAAGCCGAGAGCGGAGGCTTGGGGATCGAGGGAGTGGGTAGCGGCTCGGGACTGCTCGACCTGACGCGGGAAAGCGACGACACCTCGCTGGGCGCCGAACTGCTCGACGAGATTTACCCGGGTGAGCAGGAGGGTGGCGCCGAGATGGGCGAGGCCACCCGGGCCGGTCTGGAGCAGGCCATCGGCGAGACACCGATCGGGGAGGAGGCGTTGGCGGGTGCCGGCGTGGCCCGCGTGGGTGCCGCCTCGGGGGCGGCTGGTCCTTCCGCGGTGGTGGTGACCCGCGTCGAGTATCCCCCGGACGCACTCACCAACGCCTTGACCGGGGTGCTGGTCGTCGTGATCGTGGTTCTGGGGTTCGCCGGCCTGGCGGTGGCCGGCAGCGTGCGCGGCGTGTCTCTCCCGATGGTCGAATTCGTTTACGGCAAACTGTGGATGTTTGGCGCGGGCGCGGTAGTGGCCGGCGGTATCGCCGCCGGTGTGGGATTCCTTTTGGGCAAGCGCGGTTAAGTACCTCACCAATCGGTTTGAGGTTGGGATGGGCGAAAGCCAAGGAGGCGTATCATGACTAAGGGCCAGCGGTTGACGGCGTGGGTGGTGGTGGGTCTCGTCCTTCCTTTGGGCGGGGGGTGTGTTTCGCTGGACAAGTACAAGCAACTCGAAATGTCCAACCGCACGGCGCTGGCCGAAAAGGCCCAGGTAGAGAGTGAGCTGTACGACGCGCGGATCTTGGCCGACAGCTTGCGGACCAAGCTCACCTCCACCGAAGGCGAGTTGGCCACCAAGAACCAACTGGTCTCCAGCCTGCAAAACGAAAACGACCGGCTGGCGGCGTCATTCGCCTCGGCCCAGCAGACCCTGGAGAAGCTGGCGGGCAAAGGCATGACGGAACCGGTGGTCATCGAGAAAGAAGCCAAGCTGCCTCCGGCGCTGGACTCGGCCCTGAAGCAGTTCGCCGCGCAGTACCCCGACGCCGTGGAATACAACAAGACCACCGGGGCCGTGAAGTGGAAATCCGACCTGCTCTTCGCCTTGGGCAGCGACGTGGTCCAAGACACCGGGATGGCGTCCTTGAACCAGTTTGTCGAGATTCTGCGGTCGCCGGCGGCGGCTGACTTCGAGGCGGTCGTCGTCGGGCATACGTGCGATCGTCCCATCGCGCGCGAGGTCACCCGGCAGGCTCATCCCACCAATTGGCACCTGTCCGTGCACCGGGCCATCGCCGTGGCCAACGTCCTTCTGAAAGACCAATACGACCCGGCCCGCGTCGGCGTGATGGGGTACGGCGAGTACCGCCCGATGGCGCCCAACGACAGTGAGGAGAACCGCTCGCGCAACCGGCGGGTGGAGATTTACCTCGTGCAGCGCGGATCGGTGTTGGCTTCCGCCGCGGACGAGAACATTTTCGTCGCTCCCGAGCTGGGTCTGGTCTTTGCGAAGGCCGCCCGGTAGGACGGGTCGTGTCGTCACTCGGGATCGGTGTGGCCGTAGGTTTTGGCAAATCGGGAGGGCGAGGTTCCTGCCGAGCCGTGACGGCCAGCGCCCCTCACCCCACGCAGACCAGCCGTTAGCCCGGCCCTCCCCAGGGTCTGCGCACGTCGGAAAAGGCGGGAAACTCCAACTGGTGTTGTATTGCATTAGGCCCCTCGTGCGGTACAATAACCACATGGCGTACCGGTTTACAGTAGGACTGAAGTGGCCGGCCGCCATGAGGTTGGTGCTCTTGCGGCACCCGTTGGTGGCGTGGCTCTGTCCGTCCCCGGCCAGGTCGTTCCAACGCTGATCGAGCGACGTGGGTTGCCGGGGATAGGCCCACAGGATAACAGGTGGGTCAACATGACCCAGCGCACACCGCCCCCCGATTTGCGGGGCATTACTATGGAGAGATCGCTCATGTCCGCCATCTTCCGCCCCCATGTAAACTTCGTTTCGTTTTGTCTCGTGGTCTCGTCTCCGATCCTCTGGCTTACAACTGTGGGGCACGCTTGCTGCCTAGATGCTGAGTGTGATGACGGCAATGAGTGCACGGCGGACTACTGTGTGGGCGCACAGTGGGGCGACGGGGTTTGTTGGCTTCCTGGCCACTGCGTCCATGCCACTTTCCCGCGGCCGTGCTCTGATGACGGAGACGAATGCACGGCCGACTACTGTGTTGACGGCGTGTGTATGCACGAAGGTTGCACTTCCGCTCAGTGCTGCGACGATGGCAATGATTGTACATGGGATTATTGCCATAGGGAGTATAGCGACGGGAGTATCGTTTATAGCGAGTGCCGCTATGGCCCTTTGACTGAGACACCGTGCTCAGATGACGGTGATGCATGCACAGCCGACTATTGCGTTGTTGGAGCATGCGTGCACGATGGTTGCACTTCCCACGAGTGCTGCGATGATGGCAATGATTGTACATCGGATTACTGTTACAGACAGTACAGCGACGGGCATATAGTTTACAGCGAGTGCCGCTATGGCCCTTTGACTGAGACACCGTGCTCAGATGACGGTGATCCATGCACAAATGACATCTGCGTCGAAGGAGAGTGTGAACACCCCCGGAAATGTGAAGACGGCGATCCGTGCACTATAGACATTTGCGACCCGAATACAGGGGAGTGCCTGGGACAGGTAAACAATTGCCCTGAAATCGCCGGCTTTGACCTGATTGGCTGCATTGGTGGAGTGTGCTTGTACATCCCGGAACTATGTTTCCCACCTTGCGAACCGCCGGGGCTGTGCGTTTTCGGGGAGTGTATTCGGATCGAAGATGAGGAAGAGGATGCAGAGGATGAGTTCGAACCGGGATCTATCGAGACAACCATTCTCGATGGGCTAGGCGAACTGACCGGCGAGCAGATGCCGGTAGGCGGGTTTCCGGGCGCGTTCGGACAATTTTGGCTCATGCCAACTCCACTCCGTACATTCGCACGAACCACCGAGCCTTACCTGCTGGGCGCTATCATGCATGGGCTAGCGCCGCCTTACGAGCCAAGCGTCCAGGGACCGATCCGGTACTTACGCCTCGACGTCGATTACATGATTCTCTCCGGAACCAGCGTAGGGGTGGGAATGGTCATCCGCCAGAATGGCGCGTACTACGGGAGCCCAGTTCAGGAGTTAACCGCGGCCGATTGGATACACCATACCCTGGTTCTGGCGAGCACGAACTTCTCCCTGATTGGCACGGGAGTATCCGCACCGCCTTTGCCCAACCTGTGCCTTACGGGTGGACCGGTCGAGTTCGGACTTCTGGTAACGAATGCGACGATCACAGGTGATCCAAACGTCATCTGGGGATTGGACAACTACCGGGTTGGGGTTGAGGTTGGGAGTTGGGGTGACTTCGACGGCGATGGCGATCTCGACCACAACGACTACGGGCACTTCCAGGTGTGCATCTCAGGACCTGCCATACAGCAGAGTGACCCGGCCTGCGGGGATGCGGACCTTGACAAGGACGGCGACGTTGACCTGTCCGATTTTGGGCTTTTCCAGTCGTGCTATGGTGGCCCCGGCGTCATGGTTCACCCCAACTGCATGAACTGAGCGGAGCCGGCACGGGCGGCATCACCGGCCTGCTGTACCTGCGCTATCGCCTGGGCGGAGGCCACCGCGAGGCGGCCAAAGCGGGCGGAGCGGGCTCCCTCCTTCTGGCCGGCACTCCCAGCGGACGGTTCCTGCGTGACGAGCCCGCCACCCTGGGCCAGGTGCTCGACGGGGCGACCATGATCCTCATGGAGCTGTCTTTCGTCATGCTCTGGACCGGGATCGTGATGGGGGCGATTTGGGCCGATCATTCCTGGGGACGCCCGTGGGGCTGGGACCCCAAGGAAGTCTTCGCCCTGAACACGTTTCTCGTTTTCC
This sequence comes from Phycisphaerae bacterium, assembly GCA_041480905.1. GTDB lineage: Bacteria > Planctomycetota > Phycisphaerae > UBA1845 > UBA1845 > JAAEQG01. The sequence continues at coordinate 5,815 of JBGPAW010000112.1, read as the reverse complement.
TGTTGCTGGTGCACGTGCGTTACAAGGTACGCGACAAGGGCCTGTGGACCGCGCTCCTGGCGGTGGTCGGCTGCGGCGTGATGCTGTTCAACTGGATCGTGATCAACTTCCACATTTCCGGTCTGCACAGTTACGCGTAGGGCCGGTCGAGTCCCCACCCGGCGACGGAAATGGCGGTTTCGTTACCTCCCTCGCCGCTTGCGGGAATCCCCAACCATGATAAGGTTCTCGGAGTACCCCAACACGCGATGGCGGAATGCGGACTGCGGATCGAAGAGGAAGGCAACAGGCTCTCTTGGACTGACCCCATGATTCCCCTCCGACTCGTGGACCTCCCGCGGCCGGCCAAGGTCATGCTCACCGCCTTTCTGGCTCTGCTGGGCGTGGGATACCTGGTGTCGGTGCTCAACATCTATGAACATCACCAGGACGCCGACCTCGAACCGGGGTTGACGCTCAACGATCTGCGGCGCGTCTACCACGGACTGGAGAAGCAGGTGACTTCTGAAGTCCGCGCGACTACGCCCGCTCCCATGCTGCGGATGGTGGCGCCGGGCGGGAAGATGCGTAAGTTTCTGGAGCGCGGCGGCGAACCGGCCGTTCGCGTGTTGACCTCCTGGCTCGAGGCGGGAGCGCCGGAAGCGGATTTCGTCAAGGGTGGCCGACCCGAGCCCGGCGACCCTGCCCCCCGACAGGTTATCGCCAACCAATGTATCCGTTGTCACAACGCCCAGGGCGACAAAGCCGACGTCCCTTATGCCCAGACGGACGCCTCCGAGCCGGAGTATGAGCTGGTGGCCAAGAAGGCCCTGCCGCTGCCGGGGCCGACCACCCAGCAGACCCAAACTGTATGGTTGGCGCCCACCGGCCTGGCGGAACTGGTGCAGATCACCCATCCCCACATTCTGGCGATTCCGGTGTTGGCCTTGATCGTCGGGGGGTTGTTCCTGCTGACGGGTTTGCCGCGGGGGTTCAAGGCCGTCGTCGGCCCGCTGCCGATGCTCGCGGTGTGCTTCGACCTGGGGTCGTGGTGGTTGGCCCGCCCGTTCGAGCCGTTCGTCTACGTTATCGCCGCCGCCGGCGCCATCTTCGGCATCGCGTTCGGCGCGCAGGTCCTGTGCGTCTTCGCTTCGCTCTGGTTCGGATCGCGCGGAACCCAGACCCAGCCGGGTTAACCAGCGCCTCCGCCAAGGATGGCACGAGACTGAGACGCGCTCGAGAGATGACCTTGAATAGCTCCACAACATCGGGGCGGAACGCGGGCGGGGGTTTCCGGCTGCTGCGCGCCCTGCGCTCGCGGAACTACCGTCTCTTCTTCGGCGGGCAGGGCATCTCCCTGATCGGCACGTGGATGCAGTCCGTCGCCCTCGGCTGGCTGGTCTACCGGCTGACGCACTCAGCCACCATGCTGGGGACCGTGGGCTTCGCCGGGCAGTTCCCGACGTTTCTGCTCGCTCCGCTGGCCGGCGTGCTGGCCGATCGCTGGCGGCTGCACCGCATGCTGATCGCTACGCAGACCCTGGCCATGCTCCAGGCCTTGGTCCTGGCCGGACTGACCCTGAGCGGCACGATCACCGTCTGGCAGGTCCTGCTGCTGGCCGTCTGCCTCGGCTCGATCAACGGGTTCGACATCCCGGCGCGGCAGGCCTTCATCGTCGAGATGGTCGAGACGCCGGACGATGTGCCCAACGCGATTGCGCTGAACTCGTTTCTCGTGAATGGCGCGCGGCTGCTCGGGCCGTCGATCGCCGGAGTGCTGATCGGGTGGGTGGGTGAGGGGACGTGTTTCCTGCTGAATGGGCTGAGCTACGTGGCGGTCGTCCTGGCGCTGCTGGCCATGCGGCTCGCGCCGAGGCAACCACTGCCCCACCGGCACCCCACGCTGCACGGCCTGAAAGAGGGGTTCACCTATGCGTTCGGCTTTGCGCCGGTGCGCGACATCCTGCTGCTGCTGGCGCTGGTGAGCGTGCTCGGGGCCCCGTACGCGGTGCTGATGCCGGTGTTTGCGACGAAGATCCTGCACGGCGGCCCGCACACGCTTGGATTCCTGATGGCGGCCACGGGCGTCGGGGCCATCAGCGCCGCGTTGCGGCTGGCGATGCGTCCCAGCGTGCTCGGCCTGGGGCGCGCCATCGCCCGCGCGGCGCTGATTTTCGGCGGCGGGCTGATCGCCTTTTCGCTGTCCCGGACGCTGTGGCTTTCGTTGGTTCTGTTGGTGGTCGTCGGCTTTGGCTTGATGCAGCAACTCGCATCGAGCAACACGGTGCTCCAGACGATCGTCGACGACGCCAAACGCGGCCGGGTGATGAGCTTCTACACGATGGCATTCATGGGCATGGTGCCGTTCGGCAGCCTGCTGGCCGGCACGCTGGCCGGGTGGATGGGTGCGCCGCGCACGCTCACGCTTGGCGGCCTGGGGTGCATGGTCGGCGGCGTGCTGTTCGCTTGGCGGCTGCCCGCGCTGCGGCAAGCGGTGCGGCCGATCTACGCCCGCAAGGGCATCATCCCGGAAATCTCCACCGCGATCCGGGCCGCCACCGAGCCTGCCCTGCCGCCGGAAGAATGACCCCGGTGCCCATTTGTGCACGGTCTTGGGTGTGGCCAGGAAGCTTGGCGCCATGGGAGGGCGAGCCTCCCGGCGAGCCGAATCACACGGCTCGGCAGGAGCCTCGCCCTCCCGGCTGGCCGGAATCTCGGGCCACACCCACGGTCTTTTAGAGTCAAGGAAGGCGTTTGTGTGCCCTCTGACCATCCGGTAGTCTACCCCCTTCTGTCGGCCCGGCCGTGCCGTGCGAAAGGACGCTTGTGGTGTTGCACCGTGTGGAGTACATGCGTTGGGCGAAGGCCCTGCCGACCCGGCGCTACGCCCTGGCGTCCAGCGGCGTTCCCGCGGCGGGGGCGGACGCGTTCGATCCGCGCGCGGTGGAGATCAAGCTGGACGTCAACGAAGCTTACGGGCTTCCGGCGCTCGTGGAGGCCATCGCCGGTCGTTATCACCTTTCGCCCGAGCGCATCCTGCCGCTGCCCGGCACGAGCACGGCCAATTTCGTCGCCATGGGTTGCGTGTTGCAGCGCGGCGACCGCGTGCTCATTGAGCATCCCGTCTATGAGCCGCTGATCCGCGTCGCCGATTTCCTTGAATTGCAGGTGGTGCCCCTGCCGCGCCGGGCGGAGCATGGGTTCCGCGTCGATATCGACGCGCTGGCGGCCGGTCTGGCGGGCGGGGCCAAGGCGGTCGTCATCAGCGATGCGCACAACCCCAGCGGCCTGCTGTTGCCCGCGGATGACCTGCGCGAGATCACCCGTCTCACGGCGAACTTCGGCGCGGCCTTGATCGTGGACGAAGTTTATCGGGATTACGCGGTCATCAACCGGGACGTGCCGCTCACCACGGCGGCCACGCTCGGCGATCACGTCATCGTCACCAATTCGCTCACCAAGGTCTACGGCTTCGGGACCCTGCGGGCCGGCTGGATGCTGGCGGCCCCGGCGCTCATCGAGCGGGCCCGCGACCTCTTCGACCATCTCGGCGTGATCAATGCGATCCCCTCCCAGCAGTTGGCCGTCGCTGCCTTCGAGCAGATCGAGCGGCTGGCGGAGCGCACCCGGCGTATCTATCAAACCGGCTACCCGGTATATCACGCCTGGTTGGATTCGCGCGACGACGTGGTTGGCTTCGGCAATGACGGCGCCGTATTCGAGTTCCCCCGCATCCTGGGTCTGGACGACACGCGCCCGCTATGCCAACTTCTGGCCGAGGAGTACGACACGTCGATCGTGCCGGGCGCGTTCTTCGGCGCTCCGCGACACGTCCGCATCAGCTTTACGCGCGCCCCGGACGTACTGGCCGAAGGTTTTGCCCGCATCAGCCGGGCGCTCGATCGCTTCCGCGCACTAAAGTAGTTGCCTGCGCCGCCCACAAGGGGCGACGCTACAGTCTCATCTTGAAAATGGATCGTGGCGGTCGCGGTCGGTCGTCTACTCTCGGCTCCGGCCTCCGCCGAGCAGGCCCGCCCGCATCAGGAAGTAGAGGAGGGTCAGAATCGCCGTCAAAGTGGCGGCTACGTAGGTCAGGGCCGCCGCGTTCAGCACCTTGGCCACGCCGCCCACCTCGTTCGGAGCGATGATCCCGTTGGCCACGAGGACCTCGCGGGCCCGGCTGCTGGCATTGAACTCTACCGGCAGGTTCACCAACTGAAACACGACCACGGTCGAGAACAGCACGATCGCGGCCAGCACCAATCCGGTGACGTGCATGAACATGCCGGCGATAAACAAGACAAACGCCAGGTTCGATCCCACCGAGGCCAGGGGCACGATGCCGTTGCGCAGGGCGAGCGGACCATAGCCGACCCGGTCCTGAATGGCGTGCCCGGCTTCGTGGGCTGCGATGCCGACCGCGGCCAACGAACGCCCGCCGTAGACCTCCGGGCTTAACCGCAGCACTTTGTGCCGCGGATCGTAATGATCGCCCAAGAAGCCCCGCGTCGGCTCGACGGTGACGTTACGCAACCCGTGGGCGGCAAGAATCCGGCTGGCCGCCTCCGCTCCGGTCATGCCGTTCCGCGACGGGACGCGGGCGGCCTGGGCGAAAGCGGTCTTCACCTTGATTTGGGCCCAGATGCCCAGCAGCAACGCGGGGGCCAACATCAGCAAGTACAATGGATCGAACATCATGGTCTATCTCCTCGATCGCCCAGCAGTCACCGGTCTCGTCCTGAGAGCGCTGCTCGGCCTTTCCTACGTGGTCACTGAGGGCAAGGCAAGGTTCGTACCAAACTACCTTCATCACAACATCTTGTCAAATATAGGGATACCTGGTGGGGATTAAACTCCGTCGGCTGCCATTTTGACGGAGGGCTGCCAGATCGTCGGTCGCATCTCATCCGAAGCCCGACCGTAAGGGAGGGCCAAGCTTTCGGAGGGGCAAGGCCGCTCCCTGACGGTCGCGGTTCGGATTCCTGAAGCGGAGCTGATGCTGAAGGGCTACACTATGTGGACCCGTGCGCGCTGGGACGATTCGCAATGTGCTTAACCTCAGAAACCGAGGGCCTCCGCGGTCGGCTGGTCGACCAGCTCGTTGATCGAGTTTTGGACCATGGCGGCGAAGACGGGCATCACGATCAAACCGAGCACGCTCAGCACGACCAAACCGGAAGCGGGAAACAGGTAGGTGAGGGACCCGAACAGGGTGAGCAGGGCCACCGCGGTGGCCAACGAGGTGGGGGCGGTCTCGGGCAGCCCGTGGAACTGACGCTGCTCATTGAGACGCAGGCACAAGCGGTGGTAGGTGAAGAAAAACCAGATCAGGTTCACGCCGGGGACAAAGGACAGACCGACCGCCTTGGTCGCACTGGGGTCGCTGGGCCGCAGGCGCGGCATCTTGTCGTGCAACAGATTCAGGTAGATGATCGAGAACACGCCGGCCGTGAGGTAGTGCAACAGCAGCAGGGTGGCCACCGGGAAGGCGCTCAACTGGTGCGGCTGTCCTTTGCGGGCGATGTCGTACGGCACCACGAACGACCGGCCACAGGCACTGCAACGGTACGTGGTTCCGGCGTCGCGGTCGGCGACGTGGATGGGCCCCTGACAATGGGGACATTCGATCCGCATGGACGAATTAACCCTCCGCGCGGCGCGTCCAGCGGACCGGAGCAGAGCCGGCCGCCGGCGATGGTGATATCGTCACCGACGGATCGCCGCCGTAGAGGATTCGGAGGAGGACGGCGCGGCCTATCGGACGTTCGGTCGGCCGCGGACCTACCGCCCTCGGGTGTGGCAAGAGGTTTTGGCGGATGGGGAGGGCGAGGCTCCT
>JBGPAW010000111.1:0-9889 GCA_041480905.1 Phycisphaerae bacterium | reverse complement strand
GCCGCTTCTGATCGACTCGCGGACGATGTCCAGCTCCTTTCGTGCCCCGTGTTGATAAGCCGCCGGTCGCGAATGTTCGCTACCGTTTTCGAGGGCGGTGCTGTTCGGTCGTTCGAGCCTAACCCCGGTCATAACCCGCGGGTCGGTCCGTGTCAGAGACTCCGAGACTTTCCGCCAAAGGCGCCCGCCGGGCGGCCGCACAACCGGCTGTGCGGTCGCGCCAGCAGCGCCGGGAGAGACGTGCGCTGCCGGGTGGGTATCGCTAACCCATTGCGAGAACTCGCGTTATAAACGCGAACGCCCGGATGTCTCCGCCCGGGCGTTTCGCGTTAACCCGCGGGTCGGCGTTTTTCGCTACGACCGGTCAACTAGCGGGGGCAGGACTCGAACCTGCGACCTCCGGGTTATGAGCCCGACGAGCTGCCAACTGCTCTACCCCGCAGCCTTGAATCCCTCTAATAACCCAGGCTGCTCGACCTGTCAACCCTTACCCCCGCGGCGTGTCATAACCGTAGTGTATCGAAAGTTGGGGTAAGTGCTGATGCGGGCGGGAGGATCGGACGGTCAACCGACTTTGGCGACGACGAGGGTGATGTCATCCGCCTGATCAGCCAAACCGATGAAGCGGCGCACGTCCCACAGCAGTTGCTTGGCCAGAGTGACGGCATCGAGTTCGGCGTATTTCCGCACCGACTGGATCAGGCGTTCGCGCCCGAAGGGCCGATCGTGGAAATCGAACGCATCGGTCAGGCCGTCGGTGTAGCTGACCAGGATATCGCCGGCCCGCAGATCGATCAGTCCACGGGAGAACGCGGCCTCCGGGAAAACGCCGATGACCGTCCCGCCGGTGGTCAGTTCCAGAACGCGCGGTCCGCGGAAGAGCAACCCGGGTTCATGGCCGGCGTTGCAGTAGGTGAGCCGCCGGCCGTCGGCCGAAAAGACGCCGTAAAACAGCGTGGTGAACTCGCTGATGAGGGTGTCGCGGCAGAGGTGCGCGTTGACCAAGCCGACGATCTCATCGAGGTTGTAGATGCTGTGGGCGTGGGCCCGCAGGGCGGCGCGGACCGAAGCCATCATCAGCGCGGCGGCGATCCCTTTGCCCACTACGTCCGCCATGCAAAAGCCCAGATGGCCCTCGGGCAGCTCGATGAAATCGAAGAAATCGCCGCTGACGTTGAGGGCGGGGTTGTAGATGCACCCGAAAGTGATGTGGGCATGCGTGCGCCGTTCGCCGGGGATCATCCGCCGCTGGATGGCCGCCGCGTTGCGCAGTTGCTGTTGATGCCGGTCGGCGCCGAGGCGCTCCCGGTGCAGCCGGTAGATGAGGATGGCGGCGGCGATCTGAGCGCCGATGGAGCGGAGCAAGGCCACCTGGAAGCCACTGAACTCCTGCATTTGCCCGGTGTAGACGTGGATCACCCCGATGGCTTTTCCGCGGTAGGTCATGGGGACGCACAGACCGCTGACCAGGCCCTCGGTGCGGGCCTCGTGGGGATAGCGGATCCGCGGATCGTCGGCAAGATCGCGGATGTAAACGGTCCGGCCGGAGAGGGCCGTCTCGTCCAGCGGGTTTTCCCGGACCAACACGGGGCCTTTGCTCAGGTAAGCCGGGGAGAGGTTGTAGCCGGCCTCGACGCGCAACTCACCGGTTTCTTCGTCCAGCAACCGCAGGCTGCAGGCCTTGACCTCCATGACGTGACAGATGCGCTGGGCGGTGGCGGTGAGGATATCCTTGAGGTTCTCCGTGCCGGCGAACATGGCGGTGAGGTCGTGGACGGCCTCAAGCTCGCGGAGGCGCTGGGTCAATTGGGCGTGTTGTTGGCAGATAACGGCTAGCCGATCCGCCATCAGGTGGAGAAAGCGGGTGACGCTCTCGCGGCGGCGCTCGTCGGTCCGCCCGAGCTCCTCCGCCGCGCGCCGCAAGGCGTCCTCGGCGATGCCGTGCTTGCGGCTGAGGGCCTGGAGCGCGGCTGGGTCGAGATCTGCGCTGGGGCGGTCGCCCAGGATGATGGTGGCGATGTGTCGGCCGTCGACGCGCACGGGTGCGACGTACTGCACGAGGCCGGCATGGCACACCTCAGCAACGTGCTGGTCGGGCGCCAAGACTTGGCGGCTCACGCTCGCACGACAGGCGGCCAATCCGCCGGGCTGGTCCAGAAGCAGCCGGCAGAACTCGGTCGCGCAGGAAGGCTTGGTGATGGGTTGGCCCGCCGGGTCGCAGATGACGATGGCCACCTGCCCGAGGTCAGCGAAGGTGTCCTGCATGCGCTGCAACTGGTCGGCCCCGAGGGCGGAAAGCAGTTCAGAGGCCGACTCGGATTCCTGCGGGAGGCCGGGTGGCGGGGCGGTTTCGGGAGGGGGGGGCTGCATGTTTCCTTCACGCACGGACGGGCATCGGCTTTGAACCTCGTCCAGCTCAGAACGGTGCGTCCTCGACATAGATGCGCGGACCCGGCGGTTCGGACTCATACGCCCGGGTCCGGAAAGTGGTCAAACGGCTGTCGAACACCAGTTCGACCGTGTCGGTCGGGCCATTGCGTTGCTTGGCGATGATGAGTTCAGCCAGCCCTTTTACGGAAGGGTCGTCGCGTTTGTAATACTCCTCGCGGTGGAGGAGGAGGACGACGTCGGCGTCCTGCTCGATGGCGCCCGACTCGCGGAGATCGCCCATTCGCGGGCGGTGCCCTTCGCGGCCTTCCGGGGCGCGGTTGAGCTGGGACATGGCGATGATGGGCACGTTGAGTTCGCGGCCCAAGGCTTTGAGTCCGCGACTGATGGTGGCGATTTCCTGCTGGCGGTTCTCGGATCGAGCCGGTGCCGACATCAACTGCAGGTAATCGACAAAAACCGCTTGAACGGCGTACTGCTGGGCGAGACGGCGGGCCTTGGCCCGCAGCTCGAGCACGCTCATCCCCGGCGTGTCGTCGATGTACAGCGGCACCTCGGCAAGCTGGGCACACACGTAACCGAGCCGGTTCTTCTCCTCCTCCGAGACCATGCCGCGGCGGAACTTGTGCGAATCGATGCCGCCCCGGCCGCAAAGCACCCGCTGGGCCAACTGCTGCCGGCTCATCTCCAGGGAAAAGAACACCACCGGGCGGTGCTCGTCAATGGCCATGCTCTCGGCGACGTTCAACCCGAAGGCGGTCTTGCCCATGGAGGGGCGTCCGGCGACGACGATGAAGTCGCCGCGCTGGAAACCGCTGGTGAGATCATCCAGTTGCGTGAAACCCGTGGACAGACCGGTCAGGTAACTGCCCTCTCCCGGGCGGATCTTCTCATAGATCTGCTGGAGCATCTCCTGGAGGACGGAGGCCTGCCCGCTGACCCGCCGCTGGGTCACCTCGAAGAGGCGTTGCTCGGCCTGGTCGAGGAGGAGGGCGACCTCCTCATCCTCGGCATAGGCGGACTCGGTGATCTCGCCGGCACAGCGAATCAAGTCCCGGAGCAAGCCCTTGTCGCGGACGATGCGGGCGTAGTACTCGGCGTTGACCCAGGTGGGTACGCTCTCAGCGAGCTGCACGAGATAGGGCACGCCGCCGACCTGCTCCAACAGGTTGCGGCGTTTCAGTTCCTCCTTGGCGACGATCAAATCAATCGGCTGACGGGTATCGTAGAGGTCGATCAGGACCTCGTACAACAGCTTGTGTTCGGGGTGGTAAAACCACTCCGCTTCGTGTCGTCCGATAACAGGGAGGATGCCGCCGATCGCGTCGCGGCTGAGCAGCATCGAGCCCAGCAGACTCATCTCGGCGTCGAGACTTTGCGGCGGGAGCCGGACCGATTCGGCGACCGCGGGTTGGCTAGGCGTCGAAATCGTCGTCATCTTCGCCGGCCTCCTGGGGCGTCTCTTCCTCGCGGTCGTCCTCCACGGCGCTGCTGCGCACGACCCAGACTTTCACCTTGGCGGCGATGTCGTCGGCCAAAATCACATCCACGACGACGTTGTCCAAGTGCCGAATCGGCGTACGCAGATCGATCTGCGCGGCGTTGACGTGGTGGCCTTCCTCGCGCAAGGCAGCGGCGATCTCGCGCGGGCCGACCGAACCGTAGAGCACGCCTTCCGCGTTCGCCGGAGCCGCGATGGTCACATCGACGTCGGCCAGTTTCTCAGCCTGGACCTGGAGGGCCCGGTGGGCCTGGCGCCGCCGCTCCTCGGCCTTGGCGCGTTCCTCGGCCAAGGCGCGCATGTTGGCCTCCGTGGGCTGCGTCGCCAGGCGGTTGGGCAGCAGGTAGTTGCGGGCATAGCCGGCGGAGACCTCCACGACGTCACCGACGATGCCCAACTTGCTCACGTCTTTGGTCAAAAGAAGCTTCATGACTAGACCTCAAGCGCTGGCGCTCAAAAAGGGATGTCCGCGTCCGGACCGGGCGCCTCCTCTTCGTAGGCGGGCGCGGGGTCGACCGCGGGCGCGGCCGCCGGCGCGGCCGTCGGTTGCGAGCGGGATGCGGCACCGCCTCCGGCTGCACCACCGGGCGCTCCGAGAAACTGAAAACCCTCGACGACCACTTCCAGCTTGCTCCGTTTCTGTCCGTCCTGCCCGGTCCATTGGCTGAACTGCAGGCGGCCCTCGACGAGCAGCGGACGCCCTTTGCTCATGTATTGGTTAATCGTCTCGGCCTGCCGTCCGAAAGCGGTGCAATCCACAAAACAGGTCTCATCCCTCTTCTCGTTGGTCTGCCGATCCGTCCAGGTGCGGTTGATGGCCATGCCGAACTTGCACACCGCGGTGTTGGACGGGGTGAACGAGAGCTGGGGGTCGCGGGTCAGGTTGCCCGCCAGGATGACGCGGTTGAAATTGGCCATGGGGGTTTCCTTGGTTCCAACGAGTTACAACTCCGACCTTTTCCGGTCGTCTTCGCCGGCCGCGGAAGAAGCCACCACCTCGGCCTTCACTTTCTCCACGGCACCTTCGGGAGACGCCTCCGTCCGGTCGGGTTGGACCGACGGTTCACGTTCCGCGCTGGGCGCGGCTTCGGCCCGCTTCTCCGGCGCGAATTGGTTCATCACCTCCGGGGTCACGTGCTCGGCCTTCAGCAGCAGCACGCGGAGCACGCTCTCCGAGAGGCGGGCGTCGCGCTCGATCGCCGGGAGGGCGTCCGGACGGCACGTGAAGTAGGTCAGCACGTAGGTGCCGCGCTTGTGCCCCTTGATCTCATAGGCCAGTTTGCGCTCGTCCCACCTGCGGCAGAAGACGATCTCCGCCTCCGCCCGGTCCAAGATGCGTTTGATCTCGGCCTGGGCCTTGGACAGGTCCGCCGCGAAGCTCGAGTCAAACAGGAACATACCCTCGTACTGCCTTGGTCTCAATGGTCCACACCTCCGTCTTGCCGGAGAACGATGCTAACCGCGGCGGGCCTACGATTCCACCGGGGCGTTGTAGCGATTCATCGTTTCTTCCGCACCTCTGGTGATCCAACACTCGACCGCGTCCGCCGCCCGCGCCAAGACCCGTGCCAGCACCGCAGCCTCCTCCGCAGTGAAGGGCGCGAGCACATAGTCGACCGCGTCGCCGAGCGCACTGCCTATGCCAATCCGCAACCGGGCAAAATCTTCGGTGCCCAGGCGGTCAATGATGTCCTGCAATCCCCGGTGGCTGCCCGCCGAACCGGAGGGACGCAAACGCATCCGTTCCAGCGGCAGGGCCAGGTCGTCCGTCACCACCAGCAGGTCGGCCAGCTCCAGTTGATAGAAGCGCCCGGCCGCCAGCACCGCCTGCCCGCTGCGGTTCATAAACGTGGTCGGCTTGAGCACCACCGCCGGCTCGCCGCCGATCACACCTTTTCCAAACCAGGCGTGGAACTTCTCCTGGCCGGTGTCCATCCGCCAGCGCCCCGCCAACTCGTCGATCAGGCGAAAACCCACGTTGTGCCGCGTGGCAGAGTACCGGGGACCGGGGTTTCCCAAACCAACGATCAACTTCACCGCCGTTCACCGTGGTGCATGCTGCCTGCTCTAGCCCTCCTCGGGAGCTTCCTCCTTGCCTCGGCCGATGACTTCCGGTTGCGCCGGCTCCTCACCGACCTCCACCGCCGCCGGTGCCTCCTCGGCCAGGACCCGTACCGCGGCGATGCGCTCCTCGGGGTCGGTGACCAGGACCACGCCCGGCGGAAGTTCCAAATCCTTGGCGAGCAGGACGTCGCCGACCTTCAGGTGCTTCACGCCGGCGGAAATCTTCTCGGGAATCTGGGTCACCAGGCATTCCACCTCGATTTCCTGGACGGGGTGATCGAGCACGCCGCCCTCGACGATCCCCGCCGGAGTCCCGCGCAGCTCGATGCCGATCTTGATGCGCACTTTCTCGCTCAGGTCCACGCGCATAAGGTCCAAATGGATGGGGTGGGTGCCCAGATGATCGTACTGTACGTCCTTGATCAGGAACTGGGAAGCCTGGCCGTCCAGCTCCACGTCAAGTACGCGGGCCCCGTGCTGCAACTCGAGCAGGGCATCGTGGGCATTCAGGGAAATCGCCTCCGGGGCTTGGCCGTGTCCGTAGATGACCGCGGGCAACCGCCCGGCCTGGCGCTCCCGGCGTGCGGGCTTCTTGCCTATGGCGGTACGCCGCTGGGCCTTAAGTTTGGTTTGCTCCATCTCGAATGATCTCCGTGATTATCCCAAGTCTCGCTTCAGGCACCGCTTTTCTGCGTAGTGGCAAACAGGGCGCTCACCGATTCGTGCTGGTGGATGCGCCGGATGGCCTCGCCGAGCAACGGCGCCACCGAGACAACGGCCAGTTGCGGCAAGGCCGCCCGCGTCTGGTCGCGCAGCTCGATGGAATCGGTCACGCAGACGTGATCGATGCCGGCCTCCTGGATACGGACCACCGCCGGCCCGGCGAAGATGCCGTGGGTGGCCCCGACGTAGATCGTCTTGGCGCCGCGGGCCCGGACCAACCGGGCGGCTCCGTGGATGGTCCCCGCGGTGGTGATCATGTCGTCGAAGATCACCACGTTTTTGCCTTCCACCTCGCCGATAATGCGGACGGCCTCAACGTCGTTCCCGGTCCGCCGGCGTTTGTCGATGATGGCCATGTCGCTGCCCACGATCGAGGCGAACTCGTTGGCCTTCTTGATGTTGCCCACGTCCGGGGAGACCAACACCATGTTGGTCAGCCCCAGGGCCATTAAATGGTCGGCGATGACCCGGGTGGCGGACAGATGGTCTACGGGAATATCGAAGAAGCCCTGAATCTGCTCGGCGTGCAGGTTCATGGCCAGCACGCGCTGGGCGCCGGCGGCGACGATCATGTTGCTCACCAGCTTGGCGGTGATCGGGGTACGTCCTTCGGCCTTGCGGTCCTGCCGAGCATAGCCGAAGTACGGGATCACTGCGGTGATCCGATTCGCCGAAGCCCGCCGGAGGCTGTCGATGAAGATCAGCAGTTCCATCAGAGTGTCGTTGACCGGCGGAGAGGTCGATTGGACCACAAAGCAGTCCCGACCGCGGACGTCGCTCTCAAGCTTGAGAAAGGTCTCTCCATCGGGAAACGCCTGGATCGTGGCGGCACCCGGCTCGGTCCCGAGGTAGGTGCAAATCGCGTGGGTCAGGCGTTGCGAACTGCTCCCACTGAAGATGGTCAGCTCGCCTTTGATCGGCGCCAGGCGGACCCTGTTCTCGCTCATTTCAAGCCTCCCGCTTTCCGTGGCCGACGACCACTCCGCGACCGTTGACGACCCGGGCACCGGGCTCGGAGATCGGTCCGACCACGCTGCCGGGCGTGATCCGCGCGCTGCCCCGCACGTATGCGAAGGGACCAATGCGGCACGCGTCGGCCACCACCGCTTGGGCCTCGACGTAGCTGAACGGATAAATCACCGTTTCCGCTCCGATGGAAGCTCCGTGCTCGATCCACGTGGTGGCTGGGTCGGCAATCGTGACGCGGCGATCCATCCACGACCGCTGGATGCGTTCTTGCATCAGGCGGTTGACCCCCGCCAGGTCGGCCCGCGAATTGATGCCCGTCGCGTCCTCCGGTGGGACGGCGGGGATGGCCCCCGCGCCCCAACCCTCGCGGCGCAGAATCCCGACCGTGTCGGTAATGTAGTACTCGCCCTGGGCGTTGGCCACCGTGAGCTTATCTAACGCCCCGAACAACCGTTGCCCATTGAAACAGTAATAGCTGGGGTTGACCTCGTGAATTTCAAGCTGCTCCGGCGTGCAATCCTTGTGCTCGACGATGGCGACCAATTCGCCGCGGTGGTCGCGCACGATGCGGCCGTAGCCGTGGGGGTTAGGCAACACCGTGGTGGCCAGCGTCGCCGCGTGCCCGGTCCGCTCGTGTTCCGCCAGCAGGGTCTGTAACGTAGCGCTGCGGATGAGCGGCATGTCCCCCGCAATGACCAGGACGTTGCCGGCGAAGCCCGCCAGGGCGTCCCGGCAAACCATGACCGCATGCCCCGTGCCGTGTTGTTCGACCTGATGGACCCAGGTGAGGTCCGCGGCGTCGGCGTAAACGGCGGTCACCAGCTCGTGGCGATAGCCGATCACCACGATGCTCGGCGCGACGCCGACCTCGCGGCAAGCGTCGATTACGTACGACAACATGGGCCGGCCGCACACCTCGTGCAGCACCTTGGGCAAGTCGCTTTTCATCCGCGTACTCTTGCCCGCCGCCAGGATGACCGCCGCCGTCGGTCTCAAGTTACTGCGCTCCCACGAACCGCTTTAGCCACGAACACACCAAGACACAAAGAAGAGTCAAGAACGGAATCCACAGAAGTGACGCAACGATGGAGTCACCGGCGTCGTCCGCATCTTCTCAATGCTCGATTCTCCATTCCTCTTCGTGTCTTGGTGCCTTCGTGGCAAAAAACCTGTCCTCAGGCCACGCGGTCCCGCGTCTGCGGACCGCGAACTACCCGGCCAGGACTCGAACCTGAAATACCAGGACCAAAACCTGGTGTGTTACCGATTACACCACCGGGTAAGATGTCGAGGCGCGTTCCTTCGTGCGGCATCCGGGCACGGAGGCCTGGACGCAGGTCCGCAGGAGGTGGACGCGGCTCCCTGCCCGTGAAGAAGCCTGAGCTTCCCGCCGCGAAGAGAGAAACCCATCGTGTCCCGGCCAGCTACCCAAGCTGGCGAGACCCAGCCCCGCCGTCCACGAGCGGCGATAACGCCTCAGCCGATCCTCCGGCTGTCGGGTGGTACCTTAGCATCCTTGGCGGGAAAGTCAACTCCGCTCCCCGGCTCAGACTTCCCCGCGGCTTGGTGGATCAATCCCCTCGGTCGGTCTACAATGCCCGCGATGGCGGCGGTCCTGCAAACTCAAGACCTTACGAAAGAGTATCGCGGCGGCGGGGAGGTCGTCCATGCCCTCCGGGGGGTCAACCTCGCCGCCGACCCGGGCCAGTTCCTGGCGGTCATGGGGGCCAGCGGCTCGGGCAAAAGCACCTTGCTGCACCTGATGGGCGGGCTCGATCTGCCCACCGCGGGCCAGGTGCTCATCGAAGGCCACGACCTCACCCGCATGAGCGATCGCCAGCGGACCTTGTTCCGCCGGCGGCGTGTAGGCGTCATTTTCCAGACGTTCAATCTTCTGCCGACGCTGTCGGCCGAGGAGAACATCGCGTTGCCGTTACTGGTGGACGGCGTGGGCAGCGATTTGTGCAACGGAAAGGCCCGCGCGCTGTTGGACCTGGTCGATCTGGCCCATCGGCGGACGCACCGGCCGCAGGCCCTCTCCGGCGGCGAGCAGCAACGCGTGGCCGTCGCCCGGGCCCTGGTCAATGATCCGGCGATCGTGCTGGCCGACGAGCCGACCGGCAACCTGGACTCGCGGCACGCCGAGGAGATCTGGCGGTTGCTGCGTAAGCTCGCCGCGGAGCGCGCCTGCACCATCGTGGCGGTGACGCACGAGGCGGCGGGAGCGGCCTACGCCGACCGCGT
>JBGPAW010000110.1:0-9962 GCA_041480905.1 Phycisphaerae bacterium | reverse complement strand
TGCCCAAACCTATGGCTACACCCCTCGGCTTGTTCTGATTCTGCGCCACAGCACGCCCAGGCCGGAGGCCAGCAGCAGCAGCGTGCTCGGTTCGGGCACCCCGCCGCCCACCTTGTCGGAAAGCTCGCCGCCCGGACCCACCGCCTGGAACCGCGCCACCGCGTAGGGAGGCTGCAGACCGGCGTAATAGGTGGAGAACGTCGCCGCCAGGGCAGTGGGTGTCAATCCCGTGTCACCCAAGCTCAAGACCACCGTTTGCGTCTCTCCGGCCTGCGGCGCTCCCTGCGGATTGCCGCCCTCGAAGCTGCCGTCACTGGTGAGCATCAGGTCATATCCCCCGGGCGCGTCGAGCCAACCCGGGGACACGGAAACGTCCAGGTCCAGCGCGTCGAAGTACGCGCTCGTCCCTCCCGGCGCGAAGGACGCCGCCCAGGAGTCCGGCACCTCCAAGCCCACCGCGGTCAACGCCGACCCCAGCGCCAGCGGCGTCGTGTTGGTGATCGCCATCTGCACCAGATCGTCCGTGCCGGATTCGCTGAAGCTCAGCACCAGTCGGGCCGTCGCCCCCGTGTTCTCGGTCGAACCGAAACTCGGATCGATCAGCAGCACGATCGGTTCCGCCTGCGCTCCGGCGCAGACCCACACCACCGCCCCCACGCACACCCAAAGCGCAAAACATTTCATGATGTCTCTCTCCCTCACACTCCCTCACACTCTCTCACCACGGATATGTTGCACGTATATTAGCCGCGCCGGCGGGGGAAATCAAGCCCCCCACCCCCATCCGCGGGAGGCGCGCATCACGGTCCGCATTATCGGACCTCGTCCCGCCTTCTCGCCCCTTTTTTCATCCACGCCCGGGACGATATAATGCTGCGATGGGCGTGCGCGAGTTCACCAGGATCCTGCTCGTTTTCGTGACGGCCGTCACCGCCGCCTGGGGCGCCACCGCGACGTTCAGCCCGAGCGAAGCCGTCGTGGCCGCGGGCGATCCGGCGGTATTCGAGGTCAGTGTCGCCGTCGATCACGTGACGCTCAACGAGTTCCAGGGCGTGGACCTCGTGATCGGCTGGGACCAGCCCGGCGCGATCACCTTCTCCTACAGCGCCGAGTTCCGCAGTGCGATGACCGCGTTCGTGGCCGATCCGCCCACGTACGATGAAGGCTATTACACCCACGACGTTTACCTCGGCGGGGCCAGTCCGACGGCGGTGGGGGAGAGCATCCGGCTCGGCACGCTGACCGTGGAGACCGGCGGGTTACCCGCGGGCGAGTACGCCGTGCAGGTCTATGTGGACGTGGAGGCAGGGCTCAGCGCGTTGAGTCTCGGCGGTCAGCTCGAAGCAGTTCTCGGCGGCGCGACGGTCCGGGTCAGCGGGGCAGCGCCCAACGGCAACGACAACGGCGTTCCCGACGATCAGGACCACGGTGGCGGGACGGCGCCGGACGGCGGCACCAACGGTCTCCCCGACGACGGCAGCACCAACGGTACGCCCGACAATACCAACGACAACGGCCACTCGAGCACGAATGACAACACGCCCGATGGCGATGTCTCAAATGATAATGAAGGTGCCAACGACAATTCGTCGGATAACGGAAGCGTCAACGATAACACCGCCGGCGGGGGCGCCGCCAACCACAACGGAAACGCCAATGAGTCTCATCCGCGCAGGGGGACCGCGTCGCGCTCCCCCTGCGGCATCGGGCTGCTGGGAGCCCTCCCGGCGGGTATGGCCGGTCTGGTCCTGCTCCACGCTCAGCGTCGCCGCCGTTCTTACGGGTGAGTCGTGTCGGTCCCAGGGCGGTAGAGTGCCAGCAGCGCCTGCACGGTGCGCTGCCAGTTATAGCGGTCCGCCACCGCTCGTCGGCCGTTGTCGCCAAGTCGCCGCCGCAGCGTCTCGTCCTTGAGCTGCAGAATGGTTGCCGCCAGCGACGCCGGGTCACGTTCCTTAAAGACTAGACCGCACTGAGTCTCGTGGACCACCCGCGTCATCGGCCGGGTGCTGCTCACGATCACCGGTCGGGCCAGGATCATAGGCTGGAACAGCTTGTTGGGTATCGTCATTTCGATCAACGGTGTGGAGATGTGCGGGATCAGGCACACGGCGCTCAACTGAATGTAGGTGGGCAGAGATTCAAAGGGCTGCAACCCGGTGAACGTCACGTGATCCTTCAGTTCCAGGTCCGCGCAGAGCTGCTCCAGTTCCTGTCGGCTGCACCCGTCGCCAACCAGAAGTAAGCGGGCGTGGGGGATGTGCGCGAGCACGGCGGGCATGGCCTCCAGCGCCGTCTCCAGACCGCGCTCCGGGTCGAACATCCCCACGTACAGGATGACGAACTCATCGCGGTACCTTTCCAGCAACGCCCGGTCGACGGCCAGACCGCTGAAGTAGTCGATGTCCTCCGTGTTGCTGACGACGACGATGTCGGCCCGGGCCACACCCAGGGCAGCGACGCGGTCGATGTGCTCTTCGACCACCACGATGACCTTCCGCGCCCATCGGCAGGCGATGATTTCCTCGAAACGCAGCAGACCCAGCAGCATGAAGGCCAGCGGTCTGAACCTCCGGTAGGTGCTGGACTCAAAGCCCATTTTGAGCATGGCCGTGTAGTGTTCGTGCATGTCAAACACAAAGGGAATACCCAGGAGCTTGGCGGCGACGGCGGTGGCCAGGGCGCAGGGCAAATCGTGTACGTGGAGCGCGTCGATCCGGTGTCTCCGGCAGGTCCGCAGAATGTAGAAAAGCAGGTAATAGCGCTGCAAAGTATAGTAAAGCAGGTCCGCCACCACGCGTCGCCGCTGGAACGGTAGTGGGACCCGGATGACGTGCACGCCGGCGACGATCTCCTCGGCGGCCTGCCCCGGTCCCCGGCGCGCCATCAGGAACAAGCGGTGACCGTCGCGGATGAGGTCGCGGGCCTCTCGCTCCACGCGCCGGTGGGGTGGATACTTCGCCGACGAAAGTACCATCAGGATGTTCACGCGTGGTTCTCCCGCGCGGCTGGGAAGCGAAGCGACGGTTTTCCGGGTCTTGGGCGCGCGGCAGGGTACGGGGGAGACGGCGCGGAGTCAATAAACGCTTTGCGGAGGTGCGGATGAGTTCTTTGTCGCCCGGCACCCTGCTTTCCGGTCGAATGGGTCGGGGTGGCCGGACATGCGTTGGCGTCGCGATTCTCCGGTTTTCAAGGGTGCTTAAAGTGCGACAGGAAGCGATGTTTCACGTGAAACGGATTTTCAAGTGAGACTGCGAACGGTGTTTCACGTGAAACAGATTTGCTCGGAGGAAAGGCAACAAGGCAACGAGGCAAGAGGCAGGAGGCAAGAGGCAAGAGGTGTGAAAACCGCAAGCCCCAGGGGGGGCCTGCAACTTGTGGCGCCCCGGCCTGCGCGCGGAATCCCTGCTGTGATTACTTGGCGCGCGATCGAGAAGAAAAGTGAAGATCGAAATGCCGCCAATCGAAATCCCTCCCCTCTAAGCCGGTAGCATCATGACAGTACGGGGTGTGGAACCCTTCCCGGGGGCCGATAACATGGGCGTATGTCGCAGGCTTCCATCCACCGTGTCTTGCGGGAGATGCACGAACGTCTCTGGTCCGTCTACGGCCCCCAGCATTGGTGGCCGGCGGAGACGCCGACCGAGGTCGTCATCGGCGCCATCCTCACTCAAAATACGGCGTGGAAGAACGTGGAGCGAGCGATCGGCAACCTCAAGGCGGCCGGCTGTCTGACGTGGGACGCCCTGCACCGGGTCACCGAGCACAGGCTGGCGGACCTGATCCGACCGGCGGGCACGTATCGCGTGAAGTCCTCGCGGCTCAAAGCCTTCGTGGACGTGCTGTGGACGGATTACGGCGGGTCTTTGGAAGTCTTACTCCGCGGCAGGGTGGAGGAGGCCCGGCGGCGCTTGCTGGCCATTCGCGGGATCGGGCCCGAGACGGCGGACAGCATTCTGCTCTACGCGGGCAACCGGCCCACCTTCGTCGTGGACGCCTACACCCGGCGCATTCTGCGTCGGCACCGGCTCATTGACGGCCGGGCCGACTATGAAACCGTGCGGCGGCTGTTCCAGCGCGCCATCGCTTCCGAACCGCAGGTTTACAACGAGTATCACGCATTGCTGGTGGCCGTCGGTAAGCACCACTGCCGCCCGCGGGCCCGCTGCACGGGATGTCCCCTGGAACGTTGGCCCCACGACGCGGACCGGTAACACAGAATGACGCATCCAGCGCGCCAGCCCCAAGCGGTTAGGATGACCCCTGGGACGAGCGGGTTCTGCGCCGCTTGAGCGGTTCGACGCGGGTGATGTGGATGTTGGCCACGATGGCCACGTTCAGAAACGGGCCTTGAGGACCCTGACCGTCGCGGCGCATCCCGATGTGAGACGCGCGCCGGCTAACGATCACCTGGTCCGGGTGGGTGATGTCGTACGAGGAACCGTCCGACACGTAAACCCGCACCGGGGTGAACGGGTGCTGCTTGAAAACTCTGTAAAGCTCTTCGGCTTCCACCGTCGCATACTCCCAAACGTGCTCCACGGTCTGACGACCGATGAAGTATACCGCCGGCCGTCTCGGGAGTCGAGGCGTCTCGGGTGATGAACGGCGGGGTTAACTGCCGCCGCCCGGGAGCATTCCCTGGATCTTCTCGACCAGTGCGCGGACTTGTTCGGCTTTCGTGGCGAGCCACAGACCCACGCCTAATCCGCCTTCAATCCACACCTTCGCCTTCTGCCAGGCGGCGGTGATGGCTGAACCCGAGGGCTTGGAGGACTGGGCCTCCGCGATGGCCTCGTCGAGCGCTCCCTGCGTGGCCGCCACCGGCTCTGGATTCGGAAGCTTCACCTCCGCGACGAGCGTTTTGAGTTCCTCGAAGCACTTCGTCAGAGCGGCCCCGTTCTCGCGGCTCAGGACGAGTTGCCGGACTTCTCCCGTGCTATGGGCCTGGGCGTGCGGCCCGAACGCCTTGGATACGGTGGGTCCGCTGCTTTGGTCGGCGTACCGATGGGTTTCTGTTTTCTTGCTCACGATTTCTACTCCCTGGAAAACCTGGATGTCCGCTTGGTCGCCGGTCGTAATCTGAAGCGGTTGCCGCCGGTCCCATGGGTCGGGGAGGGCGGCTCGGAGCAGGCGCTGTTCGATTTCGGGGTCCGTCGCAATGCTGATCAGCAATCCTCGCCCGCCGCCTTCCTTCAGGCGACACACCCTGGCCTTGCGATAGCACTCGAAGACCTGGGCCATACGTTCCGCGAATAGCCACCGGCCCGGTGTGCTGCCGGCTTCCGTCTTGACCAGGACCGTGAGGGCTTCGCTTCGCTCCGTCTCGGAAAGCCCCGCGATGGTCCCTTTCCAGTCGATCGCGCCGGCCATCCGAAACGGCGCCAGGAACTCCGGCAAAACGCGGTAGATTTCGGCGTAGGAGGGCCCCTGGAACCGTAAGACCGAACCCTGGCCTTCATAGCGATGCCCGACGAAATAGACGGTGTCGCCGAGTCGTTTGTGCACCTCCGCTTCGTGGAACTGAAAGCACGCCCGCTCCTCCGCAACGAGCTTGCGATCCAGGTAGACCTCGACAATCGCGGGTAATACGAAGAACGTGCGTGCCTCTTCGCCCGTAAGGACGGTTTTGCCTACCGCGTCGAGCCACAGGACCTCAGGCGGCTTCGGCAATCCCGTAAGCCCTTCAATCTGAACCTCCTGGACGTAGGCCTCCTCAACGACCGCCTGGTCCAGGTTGGTTCGGATAAGTCGTGCTCGTCTTAGGTCAGCTTTACATAAGTCCGCTCTGGCCAGGCTGGCGTCAGTGAAGTCCGCATCGAACGGGTTGCCCTTGCTGAGGTTGGCCCCGCTGAGGTCGGCTTTGTAGAGGTGGGCTCTGAGAAGGAAGGCTTTGCGGAGGTCGGCTCCGCGCAGGTCGGCTCCGAAAAGGTAGGCTCCGACAAGGTTGGCTCCGCTGAGCTTAACGTTGCGGAGGTTGGCTCCGGTGAGGTTGGCTGTAACGAGGCTGGCACTCCCGAGGTTGGCTCCGCTGAGGTTGGCTTTGCGGAGGTCGGCTTCGTTGAGGTTGACTCCGCTGAGGTCGGCTCCGCTGAGATTGGCTTCGCTGAGGCTGGCTCCGCGGAGGTCGGCCTTGTGGAGGTCGGGTATTCGTTCTCCATCGCGCCGCAGGCGGTTCCACGTTTCTACGGCCTGTGCGCCCCCACGTTTGAGCAGTTTAAGTGCTTCGTCTCGGGTCATGGACAGGTAGTGTAGGGTACCTGTCCCTGTTTTGCCAGACTTGACTCGTAGAGGAGGTTGGGGACAATCTGGCGATGGGACGCGGACCAATGACCTATTCGACAGGAGACTGGTGGGTGGATGACCTACCCTACAAACGGGAGAGCCAAACAGATGAAAGCGTTACTCACGAGCGGGTTGACGGTGTTGATGGTTGGGGGATTTGCGGCCATGGGGGCAGCGCAAACGCCGGCGGCACCGCCTCCCTCGGGGGCGGAAGACATCGTGGTGGTGGAGGCGCAGGGCGAGGGGATCAGCGCCGAGGCGGCTAAGAAGGACGCTCTCCGCAAGGCCCTGGAACAGGGCGGCAAGGCCGAAATTTCGTCGCACTCGACGGCGGAGAACTTCGAGCTTATCCGCGACACGATCTACGCTCGCTCCGAAGGCATCATCAAGGACTACAAGGTGTTGCAGGAAGGGGCGGGGGCCGGCGGTACTTTCTTCTGCAAGATCCAGGCCAAGGTCAGCAAGTCGGCCATCGCCACCGACTGGGGGTCGGTGCAGAACGTGCTTGACCAGATCGGCCGGCCGGGCATCATGGTGTGCATCAACGAGCGCATCGACGGCGTACCGGACACCAGCAGCATCCTGGAATCCAAGATCGAGGAGCGGCTGATTAAGAGCGGATTCCAGGTGTATTCCAAGCAGGGGCTGGAGTCGATCCAGGCCAAGGAGGCCGCCGACGCCGCCGTCGAGGACAACATCGCCAAGATGCAGGCCCTGGCCAAGGACCACCACACGCAGATCTTCATCATGGGCCACGCCAACGCCAACGCCGCCGGCGTGGTGGACCTCTACGGCGAGCCCACGGCGATGTACAACGGTGACTGCGTGGTGAAAACGTATTACACCGACACCGCCCGCCTGCTCGCCAGCGAGTCGCTGCCCAACTGGCGTGGCGGGGCCCGCGGGCATCACACCATCTCACCCCAGGCCGGCAAGATGGCCCTCTCCAACGCCGGGGCCGAGATCATCGAGAAGGTCTACGCCACCGTGATGGGGCAGTGGGCGACGGCCATCTCCGCCGGCGGCGAGATTCAGCTCGAGGTAGAAGGTCTGGCCGTCAAGGACGCCCTGAAAATCAAGAAGATGCTGCTCGAAATCCAGGGAGTCGAGAAGGTCAATCAGGACGTGACCAAGGGGATCGCCAAGTTCCGCATCGTTGCCAAGATGACCGCCGAAGGATTGGCTGAGCACCTGACCGGCGGCGAATGGGAGAAACTGATCGAGGTCGTGGACCTGAAGATGAACCGCATTCAAGCCAGGGCCGTCACGAAAGGCGGCGAGTAGCGTGACCGATGAAACCGACGCTATACTTGGATTCTTCCGTTCCGAGCTACTGGCTTCCACAGGGCGATCATCCCATTGTCCAGGCGCGGCACTTGCTGACCCGCCGATGGTGGGAGGAGGAACTCTCGCGGTTCGAGGTCTTTGTTTCACAGGTGGTGCTTGATGAGATGGCCGGCGGTGATCCCGAGCGAGCGCAGCAGCGGCTGACGCTGGTCCAGGAGTTCCCCTTGCTGGAGGTGGATGACGAGGTTGAACGCGTCGCTCAGTTTTATGCCACCAATCTGGCGATGCCGCGCCGCGACCTGCGCGATGCCTTCCATCTTGCCCTGGCGTCGGTTCACGAGGTAGAATACTTGGTGACGTGGAATTTCGCTCATCTGGCGAACGCCAGCAAGCGGACCCACATCGAGGTGTTGAATCGACGGCTGCATTTGCCCTCCCCGGTGATTTGCTCGCCGGAAGAACTGATGCTCGAGCCGCTGGATTAGGTGAGCGTACCATGTATCCCGACCCTGTTGTTGAAGAAGTACGACGCCACGGTGCCGAAATCGCGGAACAGTGCGACGGTGACATTCGCCGCATGGCCGAGCGCTTCCGCCGCGAACAGACGCAGGGAGACCGCGTGATTGTCTCTCGGAGAAACCGCCCTCCTACTCGGCGAGAACGGACGCAGAACGATGGTGGCGCTCCACCATAGCCCCAGCAGTGGCGGTCCGCCGCGGGCACGAGGCCCACGGCGCCGGACGTTGCATCAACCGGTTATGATTTACGAGAAGCGTCTACAGGGCGGCGGTGAGTAGTGATCGCAGAAGTGACACCGGTCACTCACGAACTGATTCTGGAGATGAGAGAAGCCATCGTCCGCGAGGCCCATCCGGAGCGGATCATCCTGTTTGGCTCCCAAGCGGGCGAAAATGTTTGTTCCCACTCCGACGTGGACCTGATTGTCATTGAGAGCACGCCCGGATGATGATTACCCTAGAACCCATGACCTGGCACAGTTGTTGGCCCTGTTGGAAGAGGCGGGAGATAAGGTTCCGGAATACGTACGTCAGTCGGCACGTGAGTGGAGCAGCGCAGAACCATGAATCATCAAGAACTCCAAGGCCACCTGGTCGTCGAAGGGCAGAAGTTCGCCCTGATCGTCAGCCGGTTCAACGACTTCATCACCGGCAAACTGCTCACGGGCGCGATTGACGCCCTCGAGCGTCACGGGTGCGACCCGAAGAACATCACCGTGGTTCGCGTTCCCGGATCGTTCGAGTTGCCGCTGGCGGCCAAGAAGTGCGTCCAGTCGGGCCGGTTCGACGCCGTGGTCTGCCTGGGATGCGTGATCCGCGGGCAGACGCCGCACTTTGAGCTCATCGCGGCGGAAGTCGCCAAGGGCGTCGCCCAGGTCGGCCTGGAGACCGGCCTGCCGGTGACCTTCGGCGTCATCACCGCGGACACGCTGGAGCAGGCCATCGAACGCGCCGGCGCCAAAGCGGGCAACAAGGGCGCCGACGCCGCGATCACCGCCATCGAGCTGCTCAACCTCTACGGACAGATCGCGGAAAGGGGACAGGTTCGTTAAAAGATGAGCATCGCCCGATGCCATGCTACTGCGATGAACACTCTAACCCCAGAGAACGAACAAGGAACGAACCTGTCCCCCTTTTGCCCCCTTTTGCGGTCCGTTCCTTCGCATTAGAATTATGTCATGCCGAGAACCCCACGACAGGCCCCCGGCGGGATGGTCTTTCACGTCTTGAATCGTGGCGTCGGGCGGATGCGCCTGTTCGATAAGGATGGAGACTACGCAGCGTTTGAACGAGTGCTGGAGGAGACGCTTAACGTCCAGCCGATGCGGTTGGGCGCCTACTGCCTTATGCCGAACCATTGGCACATGGTACTCTGGCCACGCCAAGACGGGGACCTTGCGGCGTTCATGCAGCGCTTGAGCATCACGCACGTCCGCCGTTGGCAGGGGTACCGGGCATCTTTATCAAGGTCGCTACAAATCGTTCCCCGTGGAGAACGATGGGCACTTCCTCACCGTGTGCCGGTATGTGGAACGCAACGCCCTGCGGGCGAACTTGGTGGAACGGGCGGAGGACTGGCGTTGGTCCAGTTTGTGGCGACGCCAGCACGGGGATGGCCAAAGCCAAAACTTTTTGAGTCCTTGGCCGGTAGATCGTCCGCGGGACTGGGTGGAACTGGTCAACCAGCCCCAGACGGAAGCGGAGCTCGCAGTGCTGCGTTCGTGCATTACGCGGGGGCACCCGTTTGGTGAAAAGGAATGGACCTGCCGCACACTCCAGCGTCTTGGGGACGCGAAAGGGGACAGGTTCGCTAAAAGCCAAGTACCGCCCGATGCCATATTACTACCATGAACGGTCGAACCCCGAGGAACGAAC